>CAIXME010000307.1 GCA_903920425.1 uncultured Pirellula sp.
AGTAGCCTGGATCTTAGCCCCCGCTTTGCTCAAAGCAGCCACTACCAAGATACGCAACACGCTAGCCACGGGGCTTTTGGGGCCCTGGTCCAATGCTCTTCGAACCAACCGATGCGTACTATTCAAGATGATCTCGTTCTTCCCAGCGGGACTTCGATGAAAATGCTGGTCGATCAACCTCTGGAAACCTTTGGGTAGCTCCCCGTTCTCTCGCAAGTCATCAAAGGTCTTCGATAGTTCGTAGCGTTCATTGACGAATGCGATCACCGGCTGCTTGCTCGGTGACTGGGCGATAAAGATATTGGAATCCAGTGACTCAAAGAACGATTGCCAATCTCGCGATGCATCGCTTCTCTGCTCAAGTCCCAAAATGGACTCGCAAAAATTATCGGATGATGGACTTGCTGTCCGCAAATCCACTTGGTCGTCAGAAACTTCTCCAAGCATCGCAGCCAAAAGCGTTTCTTCGAAACTACGTAGTGTGTGAATACAAGGCACATCGCTGCTTGCGAAAAATTCATTAAGCCACGCTTCCTGCCTGCGATCAGCGTTGTACCAAACGACGTAATCTGCTTCCTGTTCTACAAGAGCATCGGCACGGCTTTTGCGCAAGATCTGCTCAATGGTCAACTCGCCATGCGAAGTGATAAACTTGTACGTCCCTCGCAGCAACATACGCAGCTTTTCATCGTGGATCGCCATCCCTGCGAACGTGTAACGATGCCAGTGCAGAATGGATTGCCAGCGATGCGGCTGGTCCTGCGTCAGTTCGTAGAAGTGGTTGTAAATCTCTTCGGCTATCGAATCGCAAACCGAATCGAAGACGGCGTCGCGAACCAAGTCCTCGCGATTGGATGTCGGAGAGCAACTAGGAAGCTCGAGCACGCCGCGCAAGAACGGTGCCCAGACAGGAACAAGCTCTCGGATATGCCGAGAGATGACCATGCGCCGAACACTGACGGCAATCGTCGCGTCGTCTGCAAAACCCGGTGTTCGTTGCGGTGATACATATAGCGCACCCTTGATCGCCACGGGTGCCTCCACCGCAATGGGGATGACATCGAGAGGTGTTTCGCCAAAATACGAAGCGATCTGCTCCTCGACTGCGTCATTGTCGGGTGTCGGTTCTAACCACGAGGCTTGAATCAAGTTGCTGCGCGCGCTCGAATGGTTGAGATGGATCGGGATGGGCAGAAAATCGGCGTACTGCTTAATTCCCGACTCCAGCAATTCAGCATCATCAGCGAATACCGCATAGTTGGGTTTGAGGTACAGCGTTACCGTTGTCCCCACGGTTGTCAAACTCGATACCGAAAGCTCGATATCCGTCCCAGCCCCTGCCTCCCAGCGAACAGCCTCTTCTCCCTCGTACCGCAAGCTCTCGACGACAATTTTGTCTGCCAACATGAATGCCGAGAACAACCCGATACCGAACTGACCAATGAGATTTCCACCGTCCCGCTTATTCGAGTGCATCGAGATATCAAAGGCATCGGTCGCCCCTTTCTTGATCAGCCCTGTAATACCGATTCCAAGCGTCCCAAGGTAATCCTCCGCCTCCATGGCGGATAGCCCGATGCCGTCGTCAACAAACGCCAACGTACGTGCCTCTGAATCTTGAATAACGTCAATTCGGCCTTGATAGGACAAGTCGCGGGCTCGCCGTCGCATAATGGCATCGTGCGAATTTTGCAGAAGCTCGCGAATAGGCGTGTTGGGATGACTGTATAAAGACGTTCCCATGATTTCGATAACGCCGGCGATATCGACTTTGAACGGGATACGCTTCGCTTTACGAGGCGCGCTCGAATCCGATTGCATTAGGACTTGCCCGTCACCTTTTCGAGAACTTCTTCCGTCACGAAAATGGGAAGAGGCGGTTGAAAGGTTACTGCGACAGCGATCGCGTCCGAGGGTCGAGAATCAATCTCGATCACCTCTTCGCCACGCTTTAGACGCAGATGGGCAAAATAAGTCTGATCCTGCAATTCGGAAATCACAACGCTCTCGACCTCCGCCCCAAGTGCAGTCGCCAGATTGACAATCAAGTCGTGCGTTAGAGGACGCGGTGGTTGCGCTGGTGATTTTACGCGGCGTTCAATGCTCGTTGCCTCAAAAATGCCGATCAGTATCGGAAACTGACGCTCCCCGTCGACTTCTTTCAAGTAAATGACTTGGTTGTCGCTGATTTCGCTGATGATAATCCGCGAAAGTTGCATCGGTACTGGTAGGGACATTGGGAATGCGTGTCAAAAAGCGGAGGAGTATCGATAGGCCAAAAAAGTGCAATCCGCACGCTCTTTGGCAACTTGTAACTGCGATGCAAAGTATCGGAACCCAGTGCGGTCCGCAGCAACCAACAGTATACACGAATGCTGCTAGATACGGCTAGCAAGCCACGGTTCGTGAAAAGGAGAACACGAAGAATTTAGCAATACGCACCCCAAACGGGAATCAAACCGATGGTTGCGAGTTTGCAGTCTAGAGGTCAACCAGACAGCACTAAGGCTTTGCGGAGGCGTTTTCTTTGCCTAGCAGCAAAATGGTCGGCGAATCAACTCGCTCTTCTATCGGCTGCATCATGGTCTCCGGTTGCCGGCGCGTTGACTGCTCCACCGGCGGCACCTTGTTGGACAATACGACCGCGGGTGCATTCTCCGATGCACCCATCGTGCTTCCGGCTGCTTGTTTGGCGATTGGCCCATCGGATGGCTTTCCATTGCGCTGAGCAACCGAGATCGTTGTAGCAATAAACTGCTCGCGGACCTTCGGGTCGACCCCTCGCAATCGCGTTGCCAACTCCTGCATGCCATAAGGATTGCGTTCGGCAGTTTGTGACAACTGCGAAATAAAGGCTGCGCACTCCGTAAAGTTGTAGTCCGCCGTCTTGTTCACCAATGGACCAAGCGTCTTGACCACCAAATCGGCACCCATATTGTCAAGCTTCATGAACACATCCATCGATACGACGATGCCGTTCTTTCCATTAGCTAACGGAGCGGGACGATTGTGCAGTATCACAACGCATTTCCCATTGAGCTCCCTCGCCCACATGTTTCCGTGGTACGAGCCGTTCGCGTAGTAGATGTGCATCGAGTCGTTTCCAAACACGAGATCCATCTTGCTACTAGTTCCAGCTCCATCGTTCCCTTGTAGCTGGAACGGGCCCGTCCTCTGAAGGCCAACTTTCGTTACCCCCATGACGTCCCAAATGTTGACGATCACTTCCGGATTGCGTACCAAAAAAGTGAACATCTCCAAATCGCAATCGATCGACTCCGTCGGCATCCGACGAAAGTAGCTTGCATTGTCGATCACCGCGTGCAGCCGCTGACCGGCTTCTGGAGTCAACTGAGTAAAGGGTATTCTGTGGATCGCAGACTCGCGGGCCTCGCGTCCCGAATTCCCTTCATGCACAACAGAGTCATGCGAACCTCGAGGAACGGCATGATGGCCGCCAGGAACCTGGGCGACCGCCGAGCCAATCATGGATGTGCTCTCCAAGATTGGACCGATCCCGATCAAGCCAATCGCGAGTGCCCCAATTCGCCCAAACCGCCTAGGCATTCTACGTAATGGGATTGCAGTTTTTCGCATTGGCGGAAAGACCTGATGAGGAACTGATTAGCCTTATCAGATCTGTCGGCAATCTCACCGCAAAAAGAATAGCAGAACAACCTGAATTTCGGTCGCTAGCATTGCCTTCTTTTCAAAGGTCCGGTTACGTAAACTAGGCAATCATGCACAACGGTATTGCTAGCGGAGGGGCGCGAGCCGTCCGGTGGCGAGGCTAGCAACATCAGCGTGGTCTGGCACTCCGACCGGGCAGCTTGCGCTGCTCCGCTAGAATGCCCAATGTTAGCGGAAGGGCGCGAGCCGTCCGGTGGCGAGGCTAGCAACATCAGCGTGGTCTAGCACTCCGACCGGGCAGCTTGCGCTGCTCCGCTAGAATGCCCAATGTTAGCGGAAGGGCGCGAGCCCTCCGGTAGCGAGGTTAGCAACCTCAAGGTGGATCGTATCCACCTTTTGAAAACGGATGGCACCTACAAATCCGCATGATCCCGCGACAAACCCCGAACACGATGCCATACTTTTCGATCGCTTCGATTGCGTACTGCGAGCAAGTTGGCGAAAAGCGACAATTGCTACCCAGAAGCGGACTGATAGCACGTTGGTAAAAGCGTACCATGAAAATCAGCACTCGTTGAATAGCAAGTCTGATTGGCTTCATGGTTTCGGATTCCCTATCGGTCGACGCGATAGATGGGTGGCAACTTTAATTTACGCCCTGGCTTTGGCGGAAAGGGCAAAGGTACCGTTGCAGCTGCAGCCACAACATCTACTTCCGCCGTAGACATCTCTGTCGTTTCAGAAGGTTGTAACCAACTGAGTTGATCCGGTCTAGCCGATAGCGTCGGTCGCTCCTGTGGAACCCTCCAAACCTCCGGTACTCGCAAGATCCCCGCCAGTTCTGGCTGCGTCGCCGTTTGACGAAGATGGTCTACCAGGATCCGACGGACTTCCAAGATGGCGCGTGGCTTACTGTGAATATCCTGGTGCTTCGACTCCACCAAAATCTCACTCTCCACATCATCCATGTGCGCACTTTCCAATCCAACCACTCCATCGCTCGACTCCGATTCGCCTCCGAACCAATTGGAACTGCGAACAACTCCGACAATATTGTGGTAGGTTACCCAAGGTGCCTTTCGAGCTCGCAACATCGTAGGAAACACGGGCGATTGCGGGCTGAGTGAGTCAATACTGGTCGTAGCCGTCAACAATTCGGTGTTGCGGAACACTCCCGGATTTTGCCTGATAAGCGAATTTCCAATGTCGGTAATACTGCTCGGTAGTTTAATAAGTTTACGCCCAACCCACCGAGTGTAATCATTCGCGTAATCGCTTCCCCGGTGCGGCGTTCCAATAGTTACGACACGCTTGATCGATTGATTCGGATGAAAGAATAGAGCCGCCGCCAACCGCTGACGCTCCGTGTCATCTCCCTTTACCTTTTCAAATGGCTCATCGCTAAGAATCCGCCAAAACTCTTCGCCACTTTCAATCGTCTGCATCCGAGAAACCAACCCGCCCATGCTATGACCGATCAAAACCATCTGGTCGAGCACCGGGTGGATCGCTTGCGGATCAAGCGTTCGACGCAACTCGAACAGATCGCTCCGCATCTGCGTTGCACTCACTACAAATGGCTGACCCGTCGGATACTGATAGAACCAAAACTGGTAGTTGCGCCGAAGCTCTTGAAATGATCTGAGGTCATTGAACATGGGCATCCAAGTCAATGGACTTGACCACAAACCATGCACCATAACCACCGGTATACGATTCGGATCGTAAGGCTCCAGCATATAGATCCCCCGCAGCTTTTCAGTCTTGTGGGGATCCAGCAATCCTAGCGTGCTATTGGTCTGCTCGCGGAACTTGGGGTTGTCCAAGAAATAGGCCAACGGCGTACTCAAATCCGATTGCAACGGCACCAACCTCGCATTCAATTGAATATCCGTTGAATCAAGCGGATCATGCAACTCCAGTACACATGGATGCCGGTGCTGAGAATCTCTCGAGACGTGTATCGACGGGGTCGTCACACGTAGCAGTGCTGTCACGGGAAAAGAAAGCCCCTCGGGATAGAATTTCTCCTCGGGATGCGTACCTTCATGAGCTCGCCGTACAGCGATCATCGGCACTCCCACGCCGTAACTCACGTTAGCCGAGTCGAGACCCTTGACCTGAAAGTCACTACAAAACTTGAGCTCTTCAAAGTCGCCGTTGTGCCATGCACCTCTTGATACAACCTGGACATCGTAGTCCTTGGTGGACGTGGTAATGCGATAACTGTTGCCCGGCTTGAGTTTCCCCTGCTTGCTCACCAACCTCAAAGTGGCTTCGAGCGCCGAATTGTACATTTCGCAAGCGCCCCGAAACTGCGGATCGTACGGATTTCTCGACACATCCAAATCTGGACAAAACAAATAAAGGTACGCGTTGCTGACCGCAACGGTGTACATGTCCAACGCATGCCCCTCTTTGCTCGCCTTCTCCGCTTTGTTGCCGATAATGTAAGCGAGTTCGGCAATCGCATAGACCTTTTCCGCACCCTTCTCATCCATCGCCAGTTCCTGCAACTGCAGCAAACAATCCTCTGGATCTCGATGGTACGCGTCTAGCAGCGCATAATGTCGAAGCAAAGTCGTGGTACGTGCCGTCACCTGCGGCCCCGACCTGGACATCAAACTCAGGCTTTCCGTCAGCGGATTGACTGGCGCGGTGCGAACCTGCACATACTTTTGTGTTGCACAGCCACCCAATGCGAATAGACTCGCTGCAAACCCAAACAAGATCGCTCGAATCATCGCAATTCGCAATCGCAATGCTCTTTTCGCTTCTTGAGAGGTATCCTGCAACCGACTACAAGCCATCTATTTCATCGTCTCGCCGCAAATGTCGCTATTTCTTGAACCTAGAGATAGAATCCGCACCTCGAGTACATAGCAACATTCCCGCAACCCGAGCAATGCCAGTCCTCTCCCGCCGGCAACCTAGGCGGTTTAGGCAATCAACCCATTCGTAAATTAATCAAGAGTGAGGCACATCATTAACAATCCGAATCCCACCACAGAGGGCGAATGCATGCAAAAGAAGCCTGCGCTCAGCATGCCAACACTGATCTGCTTGATCGTTGGCAACATGATTGGCGTAGGTGTCTACGTCGGTGGGTTCTACTCTTTGAGTTCGCTCAAGGACGCTCGCTTGGTGCTGCTTGTTTGGTTCATCGGCGGGTTACACGCAATTTGTGGTGCCGTGGCCTACGGAGCCGTCGCGAGCCGCCTCCCTGTATCCGGTGGTGAGTACTCCTATTTGACGCGTTGTGTTCATCCCATCGTTGGCTTTGTGGCCGGCTGGATTTCGATCATCGCTGGCTTCACGGCGCCGATTGCTGCATCCGCCTTGCTGATCGGCTCCTACGTGGGCACGTACGGCGTCACTTTATCTAGCAAATGGATCGCGTCGCTCTCAATTGTGTTTGCAGCCGCGCTGCATGCATTCCATCTCAAGGTTGGCACCTCGTTCAACAATCTGGTCATCGCAATCAAACTAACTTGCTTTGCCATTTTTCTCGGCCTGGGTATTCCCTACGTTTTGAACAGCCCATCTACGGGACTGCTTGTTGATGCAACGGGCGGCGCTGGTCCCAGCGAGTTCCTTTCGGTTCGACTCACCGAGCACGACACGATTGTGCAAATGATCGTCTCCCTTTTCTACGTTTCTCTCGCTTACACGGGATTCAATGCCAGCATCTATCTGGCAGGCGAAATCGATACGGCCGATGTGCGAGCCAAGAACAAATCACTGGTCAGCAGATCGATGCTGATTGCCTGCATCAGTGTGATGGTGATCTATATGCTTCTCAATTGGGTTTTCCTATACGGTTTAGACCCGCAAGCAATCATGGCTGCCGGCGAAGGCTATGTCGCAGAGGTTGCCCGCAACGTCGGAGGTGAATGGCTTTCACAAATCATCCGACTCGCGATCATCCTATCTGCAGCAACGAGCGTACTAGCCATGATGGCCATCGGACCAATGGTCTACGCTCAAATGGCCGACGATGGACGGCTTCCCCAGTTCTTTCGTCTTGATTCAGGGGTACCGCGCGTGGCGATTGCCGTTCAAGCGATTTTGAGCTGCATCGTCGTTTGGTCATCTGATATTTTTGGGATCATAAAATACCTGGGCTTAACCCTCACCGCATGCGGAGCACTCGCGGTCTCTAGCATTTGGTTCTCCCATGCAAAACTGGCAACGAGTTCCCCCGTTCGTTGGTACGAACACGCCGCAACCGCAGCGTACATCGGCGGTGCTATGCTATTTCTTTTTGTAGCCTACCGCCAAGATCCGCCTCAGTTTTGGTTATGTCTAGCAACCTTCGGGACCGGAGCACTCGCATTCTTTGCGTTGCCTACCTTGATGAAACGGTAAAGTAGTAGCGACAAAAACAATCGCGTAGATGACAATGCAATCGCTTCGAACCTTGGACCACAGTAGGACTGCATTTTGGATCTCGAACTGACAACACCAGCGCTTCTGTTTTCAACGATCTCGCTATTATTGCTGGCGTACACGAATCGCTTTCTTGCATTGGCAAGCATCATTCGCAAATTGCACGATAGCTACCAGATCTCACCGGAACAAACGTACATCGATCAAATCGCTAACTTGCGACGTCGCATCATCCTGATCCGCGAGATGCAGACGTTTGGCGTTGGAAGCCTCTTGTGCTGCACCATCTGCGTGGCTGTCCTATTCGCAGGCTGGCAGACCGCCGGAAAGGTCGTGTTTGCCTTTAGCCTGCTTCTGATGGTTGCATCTCTGGCTCTTTCCATCCTTGAGATTCGAATCTCGATTGGAGCGTTGGAACTGCATCTCAAGGACATGGAAAAAAAGGAAAGCTGAACAGCTGAGTGAATACTGTTCCAGTATCCACATCCAACTATCCACGACGACAACCACTAGCAAGAATGCTACTTGGTCGCCGTTCCCGTCTGTCGCTGGTAAATAGCCTGGATCATAGATTCAGTATCCTTGTATTTCTTGGATACCGCGAGCGCTTGCTCGATCAGTCTACGAGCGTCGGCCTCGACATGCCCTAGCACCAATAAAGCCTGGAACGTTTCCTCCACAACACCTGGAGCCTGAACTTCCGCGCCTGGCAACTCGCGACGAACCAACAAAGCAAAGCGAGGCATTTTCCTTCGAAGGGTAGCGATAATCTTTTCAGCGGTCGCAGGTCCGACACCAGGCAACGTTGACAATGCCTTGGCATCCTGCTGTTCAATCATCACCGCCGTGTCTTGAACTGGCCGAACCATCGCTCGCAAGGCTTTTTTCACGCCAACCCCGTCGACAGAGCAGAACAGCTCAAAAAAATCTCTCTCAATGGTTGTAAGAAAACCAACCAACTTTGGCATCAATCGACCACCTTGAGCGGCATTGCCATCGATGTAGTGAATCGTGTGCAACGATATGGACTTTCCGATTTCCGCTTGCAAATGTCGACGTGTGTATTCAGGAATGGCAACTTCGTATTCAAACGGGGGAATGTTCAGTGTTGCACAATCGTCGGCGAGCGTCAGCAGTTGTCCTGTAACTTTAGTTATCAACGTTTCTTCCTAGCATTCATGAGTAGCTGTTCAACAGGGCCAGTTGCAAAATGATGACACAGCGCAATGGCTAACGCATCTGCAACATCAGGTGGATCAGGCGGTTCTTTGAGCTGCAATTGCTGTTGGATGGCTAATTGCATTTGCGACTTGGGAGCACGCCCATTCCCCGTCAGTAATTTCTTTACTTTGGTCGGTTCATAGGAGTGCACACTTTTCCCTGCATTGGCAGCCGCCAAGCAAAGAACCCCACGTGCATGCCCCATCAAAATCGCTGTTCGCGGACGTTCGTAATGTGAAAAAAGCTGCTCCACAGCGACAAAGTCGATGGGATAGCTTTCGATGACTTCCACGATCCCCTCGTAGAGCTCTTTGAGACGCGAGGCCAGTGGCTGGTCGCGACGAATGCGGATCACCCCTGCTTCCAGTAGTTGGACCTTGTGGTGGCTCTTGATCACACCATATCCGGTGACAGACAAGCCAGGATCCAACCCCAAAATGATCTGTCCACTATGGGGCTTTGGATTGGACATTGCGATCAGAGTCCTTTTCTGAAATCAAGCAAACTACCTCTTCAGCATTCCGAACGAGCAGATACGGGCCAGCCACCGTTGGGATGTTCCAAGTAATTCCCTCGAGCACCTGCATCTCCCCAACAACGCGCGCCGAAGGTTTGGCTCCTTCTGGAGTTTGTACGCCAACCAAGGCAACAAGCCCATCTTCACCCAACACCAGTACATGGCCGTTGACAATCAACGCTTGACCTTGACCATAACGCTTACCGCGCCAAACACGGGTTCCATCTTTGGGATCAACGCATTCGAGCACGCCATCACTTAGTGCGTACAGATAGCCATTATGATAGAGAGAGTTCGTAAACTTGGTCTTTAGTATCTTTGGACTCTCCCAAACCGTACTCACCGACCAACTGCTCGCCTCCCATTTCTTCTCCATAGAGTTGCATACGATCTCGATCATCTTCGACCCAAGCGCGTACCCTTTCCCGAGCAGCACCCTGCGTTCGTCGATCCAAACGGGTTGCGATGCACATGCGTCAGCGTTGGAATGGCTAGGCCATTCTGCAGACCACAAAACATCACCGTTTGTCGGATTGTGTCCTGTCACATTTCCTTCGTTAACACTGACGATTTGCGATACTCCACCCAAGTTATGCAGCTCTGGCGAAGCGTACGAAATTTGTGAACTTCCCCCTGTCCACAACACTTCGCCATCCTTGACATTGAATGAAATGAGGGACTTGATATTCGGATCGCCGTTCTTGCCGCCGAAGGGAAACACTACTTGCTCCCCCACAACAAGCCCCGAGCCACTTCGCCCCCAAAGAATACCTTGTTCGGAGACCTCTTTGTCGATGGACGCTAATGCGAGCAAGTCCTTTTGCCACACGATAGCGCCGGATTGCAAATCCAAACAAACGACAATGCCCATCGCGGTCTGAGCGTACACCTTACCGCGGTCAATCGTAGGCGTGGATCGAGGCCCCAACCCGCCGAAAGCTTGAAAGTGACGGCCAGGCAGTTTAACTTGCCATAGGGTTTTACCAGTGTGCAATTCTAATGCAGTAACGGACTCTTGCTCATCGATTTGTTCCAGTGTGATGGCCAGCCCAGACTCCACCGCAAAACTACTCCAACCAGCACCTATCGGTTTTCGCCAAAGCACTTTTGGAAGCATGCGATCCCAGGCGACATCGAACTCAGGGCTCTCGATCACACCATTGCGATGATCGCCCAAAAATTGACTCGATCGAAATTCGCTCCCAATGCGAACAGCCGGCTCTTGGTTGCGACCTGATCTTCCGCCAACAGCGTCAGCAACACCTTCTTCAACGGTGCTTGCTTTCTCGCTCGACCTAGTGAGCTTGCTAAGCCATGCTCGCTTTCGGAAAACCGGCAGCGTCTCTCCTGTAAACCCCACGAACTCAAACGCAGAGTAAGCTGCCCCAATCGCAACGAGCGGTGTGACCAGGAGCAGCAATCGTCTTGAAAGCGTGTTGGCATAGGAAACCCAGATACCAAAATAGCCAAACAGCGACGCAACCACGATCAATCCGGCTGCAGCCAAATTTGCGTATTGGTGATCGATTTCAAACAAGAAGAACCGAGCGACGGGCACCAGCGCCAGCATCACCAGCGCGATCCAAATCAAGATAGATATCCTTCTCGATCCTTTGTCCGCACCAGTAGCCGACTCCCCCGACTGAGATGCCGACGGTAATGCCGTCGGCGAGTTCACCGTTACTGGGGCCCCGCGAACCAAACTATCGTCGCTTTCCTGAGGCATTTATTTAGCGATCTGCTTGTTTCTAGCAATCAGAGTATCGCAGTAATCCTTTGCGACGTTCAAGATTTCTTGGTTGTAGAAATTCGGGTAGTAAATCTTTTCTCGTTCAGCCTTTGCCTCGAATTGATCCTCTTCGACCTTCTCGGAATTAAGTTCCTTTCGAAGTGCCATATAATCGGCTTCTCGAAGCGGTATGTTCTTGTCATCTTTTTGCTTCACGTAGGAATCGATCTTGGCTAGGAGTTTCTCATACTCAGGGTTCTTGCCAATTCGATCATTCACCGATTGTTGCAAAGCGATTTTCATGGCGCTGTCTACCATTTGGTAGTTTTTGTGCGGCCGAGGATTCACTTTGTCCATCGGTAATGGATACTCCAAATCGCTCTCAGAAACGTCCAACTTGGCCGTTAACGATGGTAGGATCACGTCCGAAGCGACACCTTCCAATTGCGTGGACCGGCCATCAGGCAGGTAAAACTGCTGTATGGTGAGCTTGAGTGCACCCATTTGTTTGGTCGTATTAGGGCCAAACATATAGGGAGCTAAATCCAACAAGGTCTGGACGGTACCTTTCCCGTGCGTCTTGGGATCTCCGACAACCAATCCTCGGCCATAATCCTGAATTGCACCAGCGAAGATCTCGCTAGCGCTGGCACTGAATTGACTAATCTTGACGATCAAAGGACCATCCCATGCTACGCCGCGTTCTTCATCGTCCAGTTGCTCGACTTTTCCGCCGAGCGTCTTCACTTGGACCACGGTTCCCGAATCGATGAACAATCCTGTTGCTGAAACAGCTTCAGGTAACGAGCCACCACCGTTCTTGCTCAAATCCAGCACAACGGCGTCGACTTTGGAAGCCTTAAACTTCTTAAGTATTTCCTTGAGGTCGCGCGTCGTACTCTTATGATTTGGCTTACGCTCGCGAGCCCCTTCCATGTCCAGGTAGAAGCTTGGCAGTTTGATATAACCGAATCGATAAAGCGATCCGTCAGCCTTTTGGCCATGCTCAACCACTTCAAATTGCGCTGCTGAATCCTCGAGTTTGATAACAGCACGAGTGATTTCATAGATGGCGATATCTCCACCAGCTTTAGGGCGAACGTGCAACTTGACTTTGCTGCCTGGCTCACCGCGGATCATCTTGACGACGTCCTTGATTTTCATGTCTTGCGTTTCAACTGCTGGCGAATTGTCGTCCTGCCCCACGGCAACGATCTTATCTCCAATTTTCAGTCGGCCATCCAAATCGGCAGCCCCACCAGGTACCAAGGTCTCGACCACGGTCGTTCCGTCGTCAGGACGGAGCGTCGCACCAATTCCCTTGAGCTCCAGTTTGAGGTGGGTGGTAAAGTCCTCTTGCTCTTGAGGCGCCATGTAGGTGGTGTGCGGGTCCAACGCATTGGTCAAAGATGTCAAATACAGCTCTAGCAATTCGTCGACATCCATCTGCGAACGAATGTTGTAGATCGTTCGGTATCTTTTGTGCAACGTATCCTTGATCTCTTCCTCTGGCTTTCCGTCAGCGCGAAGAGATAGGATGTTCAGCTTGATGGTCTTTCTCCAACGCTCAGTCAACTCAGCCATGTCTTTCGCATACGCGATTTCCTTGGCGTCCGAGGCAATAAACTCCTCGACCGTAAAATCGTGCTGGGCATCGATCTGCTGGTGCACGATTGGGATTACCTGCTCAAGCCGCATCAGGAAGCGCTTGTATGCGATGTAGGCAAACGAGATGTTGCTCTTTTGCAACAAGTCGTCCAGCTTGTTTTCATATGGGCTAAATTCTTCGATATCCGACGCTAAAAAGTAGGACTTGAGCGGATCGATATTCTTAAGAAACAGCTCGAACCCGCGCGATGAAAGCTCATCGTTGAATTGGGGATGCAGAATATGACTCTGCTCAACGAGCTGCCGAACAAGCCGAACAACCGACTTTGTGATCGCGGGCGGCTCATCTAGCTGGGCAATACGTGGCAACTCATCCGCGGACAAATTCGCAGGCAATACTTCCCAAGCCAACAGCATCGTCGCAAACAGACTCCCAACGAATGCCTTACGAGCTACGCCCTTTGTGATGTCCTGAATTCGACTGCGCATGGTTGACTTCTTGCTAGTAATGGTTGTTCAATTTTAAAAATGGATTGTGGTGCTGGAGTGTGAATTCCTAGCGTTGCCGCAGAGACTTCCCTCATTCGCCCAACCGGAATACTTTATCACATGTCAATGGTAGGGGATCGTCAAACGTGAGGCAACACGGATCTCTACCTCCGCGAAGCCAAACAACGGGTTGTGGCTAGTCGCCTAAACCACGCATTTTCTCAGTATTTAACAGGGCAGATCGCGTAAGCCTGGTGGCAAACAGCGAAAAAGAACACAACAATGTCAGCCCTGACGCGATTCCATGGTCCGCCAATCGTCTCTGGACGGCCAAGAACTGCACTGCTCTGATTTCGACCGAGGTTTAACACTTGAATTACTATTTCTTGCTGGCATTGGTTCACATGGACATCACCTGTTTTCTAGCGGGACTTATCTGGGTAATTCAACGCGTTCATTACCCTCTGATGAGCTATGTCGCGGACGATCCATTCCCGGAGTTTGAGGAAAAACACTGCAAAAGAATTGGTCAAATCGTTTTACCTGCGATGCTGCTAGAGCTATCCACCAGCTTGCTCGCGTTATGGTATGCCGATTCCACGCCCGTGTTTGTGACAAACCTCATTGGCGTGCTGCTTTTAGCTATTATCTGGTGCAGCACGTTCGCCATTCAAGTTCCCATCCACAACCGATTGGGACGCATGCGCAACCTGGCGGACATCGAGAAACTCACCAGCACGAACTGGATTCGCACATCGGCCTGGTCACTGCGTGCGTTGACATCAACGCTGTTGGTTTGGCAAGTGGGAGCCGGTTTAAAATGAACCACGACCGAAAACAAAAACTCACGTCGATACTGTACGCAATCCGAGACCTGGATGAGTTTTCCTCTGAAAGAGCAAAACTTCGCTGCAACGATTCCAGCGGCAGCTACGTGACCCGCGTCATCAATCAACTCGCCAAAGACGGACTTTTGGCCCGCGTGGAACGCGATAGCCAAGAGATTTTTCGATGGATCCAAGACCCAATGGAATCCGGCGAAAACTGGATCAACAACCAAGTCTTCGGAGAACAAATCAAGCAATCGCCCGAGCAAGACCGCCCGAGAGAGCAACTCCTTAAGGACGGGGCATCCAAAATGTCCGACGCCCAACTCCTCGCGATCTTGATACGCGTCGGTATCGTCGGTGAATCAGCCGTTCAAGGTGGCAGAAAAATTGCTAATCGATTCCCCTTGCAACGCCTCGCCGAACTCCCCGATGCCAGCCTATCCGAACTGAGAACCATCAGCAAAACCATCCGGAAAGACAGCTACGCTCAAGTCATGGCGGGGATCGAATTGGGCCGCCGGATTGCTATGCTTCGCGACCAGAACACTCAGCCCATGGAACGTATCCGCGGCTCGGACGATGCCATCCGCTACTGCGCCCGCGTATTCGGCCGGCTCGCAGCCGATGGCAAACAAGAAGAATTTCATATCGTAACCCTCGACACACAACACGGCCCAATCAATACGCACTTGATCACCGTGGGCACCCTCGATGCCAGCCTCGTTCACCCTCGCGAAGTTTTTCGTGCAGCGATTCGCGATTCCGCTTCTGCTATACTGTTGGTCCACAACCATCCCTCCGGTGACCCAACACCCAGTCGCGAGGACCGTGCCGTCACCGATAGATTAACCCAAGTCGGCGACATGGTTGGAATTCGTGTTCTCGATCATATCATCGTCGCAAAAGAACGCTGCAGAAGCGTCGTCGCAGAAAGATAACCCACACCATGTTACGTTTCTCCAATCTCCAAAGCGCGGCTCTGTCATTCGCAATGGCCATCGCTTGCTCCACCGTCAGCAGCATTGCTTGGACAAGTTCATCGCAAGCCCAAGAAGCAGGCACTTCCTCAACGGAATCCAAATCGTTTGCGATGATCGACGGCGCGGACTCCGAATGGGTCACTTTGGGTAAAGAGGACTTCGTTCGAGCCAATTGCAACG
>CAIXME010000308.1 GCA_903920425.1 uncultured Pirellula sp.
AAGCCTTGTACACCGATCGCGTCCCAATACACTGTTCCACCGAACTGGGTGGTTGCAAAGCCGGTCAACGCGTCGCCCGTCTTGAGGCCAATCTTCTCCGCTGGGACTTCGAGTCGAACCCATTTGCCTGTTTGAGGAAGCTCTCCCATGGCCACGCGTTCTGTCGAATTGGCGGCCCCCCAAGGGATCACATCGTAATCGCCCCATACGGCTCGATGCAGCCAGCCGTTCAAGTGGTACTGGAGCATTATGGACTTGGGAGGATTGTTCGGATCGAGATAGACGTGCGCGAATAGTTTCGCGTTCAAAGGAAGAATCAACGGTGTCGTCGCTTTGTCCCAAACGTCTTGAGAAAGACCTGCGTCCACCCGCTTTAGTGCTCGCTTTCCACTAAACACTTTTTCGTTCTGTTCGGTTGTAACAAACTGAGTTGGGCGGCCAGGACCGCCAGCCGCTTGCCCATTATTCACGGGATACTCGTCCTCCATCCAAACCGTATCCAACACGCTGGCTACTGGCTTGTCTTCACGTGCTGCGGGATCTTGATAGGCAATCTTTGCAACGCGCTCGTCAATCGCTCGTTTGGTATCAGCGATCTGCGTGTCATACTCGGCTAGTTTCTGTTTGTCGCTATCGGATTCTAGTTTGAGCACAGGATTCGTTAACAAAGCATTACCATCCATGGCTGGATCGGCAGACGCATTAAAGAACGCGTAAAGCGAGTAGAACTCTTTGGTCGATATGGGGTCAAACTTATGATCGTGGCATACGGCGCACCCGGCCGTGAGCCCCAACCAAGTCGATGCAGTTGTGCTGGCTCGATCTACGGCGTAACGATAATGAAACTCCGCATCGATCGATCCACCTTCGCTGGTCGTGACATTGCAACGATTAAAACCCGTTGCCACAAGTTGATCCATGGTGGGCGAGTCCAACAAATCACCAGCAAGCTGCTCGATCGTAAATTGGTCAAAGGGCTGATTGCTGTTGAAGCTCTTTACTACCCAATCGCGGTATGCCCACATTTGCCGTTCATTGTCCAAGTGCAAGCCGTGTGTGTCGGCATAGCGAGCAACATCCAGCCAATGCCTCGCCATCTCCTCGCCATAGTGCTCCGATTGCAGATAGCGATCCACCATCCGCTCGTAGGCATCGGCTGAGTTATCCTCAAGATACAATTCCAATTCCGACTCGGTTGGAGGCAAGCCTGTCAACGCGAATGCGACTCGACGAATCAGCACAGACTTGTTCGCCTCGGGAGCAAGTTCCCACGCAAACGTCTTGAGTTTGTCCGCGATGAAAGCATCGACTGGATTCTTGCCAGATGATGGCATCGCAGGAGATGTTCGCCGCTCAATGGGTTCGAAGGACCAATGCTTCTGGTAGCGTGCCCCCTCTACGATCCAACGTTGTAACAATGCAATTTCACCAGCAGTCAGCTTCTTATGGCTTTCTGGTGGAGGCATTTGAATCGACTCATCGGTCGAGTTAACGCGATTCCAGAATTCGCTTTTCCCGAGATCCCCAGGGACAATGGCAGCTACGTCTGCGTTGAATTGAGTCGCCCCCTCAAACGTATCCAGCCTGAGTCCTGCTTCTCGCTTTTTCTCATCGAATCCGTGGCAGGCAAAACACTTGTCTGCCAATATGGGCCGAATGTCACGGTTGAAGCTGAGCGGCTCATCCGCGTGTGCGCTATTTAGCGAGAGGAAAGCCACCCAACAGAATGTCGGCAAAATGGCTAAAAGCGAAGCAATTCGTTGCTCAACGAATTTAGTTCGGGACAATTTCCACATATTCAACCAGGTCATCGTTTGAGAGATCCGCCAACAGGCCCAAATGCCATGATGGTGACATTGTAACTCAATCTCTAACGAACAATGACACGCTTTCGTATCCTAAAATCCCGGCAAACTGGCTCGTAGGCTCGATCGCGATTCGCGGCACTACCGGCTTGCTGCATCAATCACAACCCGCCCCGTTAGCGAGGGATTTCGTGCCGTCGCTAACGCGTCTGGTTGTGATAGTTGCGTTCAGGATCGATTTTTCACACAGAGACGCTGAGGCACAGAGAAACAGCGGCACAGAGAAGAGTCGAAAGCAAATTGGGTTCTGAATTCTCTGCGGCTTAGTGTCTCTGTGTGAGAATTCTTGATCATTGCCTGTGAGTTCTGGCGGAATCCCTCGCTCTCGCTCTCACGCTTTGGGTTGTGATCAATGCGCCCCAGTAAATCATGGGATTACCACGAAGGACACGAAGAACACGAAGAACACGAAGACTTTTGAAGTTGCGCCATTTGTATTTAGGGCTGAAGGCCCGACACATCCTCTGCCGGTGCCGTGAGGCGATGCGAGGCACCTGGCTGCTATTCTCAAGGATGTCAGGATTGATGACTCCCCCTCAGAGCCGCAGTGACAGAGGTAGAAGTTGACACTGAAGTTGCATAGGGATGGCGCGACATCTCTCTGACTTCGAGCCTCTCTGACTTCGAGCCTCTCTGACTTCGAGCCTCTGTGACTTCGTGCCTCTGTGTGACAAAGGAGCATTGCACACAGTTGCTTAGTAATTCACGAGCTCTCGTATCGGGCAGAGATCGTTACAACTCTTGGCGCCAAACCAATTAAATCAGAACGCCCAATAGCGGGCGGCACGTTGAAGCGTGCGCCCACTTTTTTGATTATCGTCGCAAAACGTGCTGGTAATCAACCGTGCTACACACGCTGTCCAAGCCTATGAGCCAATCGCAGCAAGGTGCTACTTGCATCTCCCTCAGCCAGT
>CAIXME010000309.1 GCA_903920425.1 uncultured Pirellula sp.
ATTTCGACAGTCGTTGCATGGGCCATCAATGTTTTTGCGAACGGCGAAATTCAGCGAGTGCGAGCGATAGAATCAACGCAAGTCAAAACGCCTGATCGAGCACTTCGCTGCAATTTTTTGTTATTTGCTTTGTGCATCTTCGGCCCTCACAAATCCCTCGAATAGTGATGGTATGTCCACTCGGGTCGGTCTCGTTAGTCCACATGAGTCAACCCAGTAACGATACTCGCGTTTCACTACGTGATAAACCGTTAGGGCGTCAGACAGTATATCCCATAGACAGTGATTGAACACCATTACCACTCGGTGCTTTCCATGTCTGCCAATCATCTCGGCCAATCTGACATCGGCACCGTCATTGGAAGTAGCGTGCAATAGTCCGGCGCCATACATGAACATCTTTATGATTTCGCGTCGAGTTCCCAGCTCCGTAAAGGGAACTGGGCCCGAATCCACCATTTCCCTATACGACTCAAGGCGTTCGTTCATCCAGAAAGTTTTTCGTTCGTCTCCGCATGTTCTGATAAAAGTCTCGCAGGTTCGCGTGAATAGACGATCGGCTGCGTGAAGCTGCCTGAAGTACGCGAGGACGGCGATGGTCTCAGAGTGGTCCGGAAACACCGCCTCCAGAAGCTCTGAATCGGATGTGGCAGGGAACTTCGACTGGTCGCCACCTGACTGAATTTCGAAAGTGAATATTGGAGGTCGTCGATACCACTTACTTCCACAAATTCTCTCTACAACATCAAGAAACTGCGCAACAGTATTCGCGGATTCTTCTAACCACTGACTAACGTTGATTGGTGCAGAAAGCGCTAGTCGAAGAACACTCTCTGGGTCGCCCAGAATTACGGGCTCTTCTTGGCCCGAAACGTGTTGCATCATGGCGTAATGCGTAATCTCGACGCCGGTCTCGTCCTCGAAATATTCTCGATTCAAGTTCACGAACACGAATGATTGATGATGTGGTTCCTTGTCTTCAGTGGGGCTTTCTGGCTTTTCAATGAAATACTTCCGGTACGCGAGCATGCGATCGTCTGGTCGCTCGTGAGACCGACTGATCGAAATCACAGACGAATCTAGGCTGCTTGGAGAGTGCGACTTGCGTTTCGGTTGGATTATCGAAATGATATTCGCAACTTGCTCACCATCTAACGCTTTCCAGTCGAGCTCAAACAACCGATTGTAAACCGGGAAAGGCTTCTCTCGACGTTTGTCAAAGCAGGGAATAGACCAAAAAACTATTGGGAGCGTCATTAATCAACTCGCATGCCAGGATTGAAATCGATTCGTACTAGACACGCAGCTGGTCAAAAGGTTCATGCAAATAACGGCACCGATAACCCAGCGGCGGACAAAAAACATTGATTTCAGGAAACGGGTGATCCGCCACTTGGGTTCAGCTGTTTGTTCGTCGATTGCGGCGTCAAAAGTCGTTAGGCTACAAGCTTATTCAGTCGCGATGCAATCACAACGCACACTGCTGCGGCTATTGCCGCGCAGGACACATCAACGCAGACTGCTAATCGGCTCGTAATAATGATCGGCTCCGGAGTGTCGGGTAAGACGAAAGTCATGAGTGGATTGGGCGAGCTACGCGATTTCACGGACTGTTGAAATCTCATAGGCAAACCCCGTTCGGTTCTTACCCAATTACTCGGTGACATTCCTGACGTGAGAGGTATCAACGTCCCGCTTGTAACGGTCGGTCTCAGGTTTATCACAAGTAGGAGTGAAATGATCACACAGAAACTCATCAATGCCGAAAGCGAGAACTGAATTCCGTGATGTCTCATGATACGCCTAAATATGAACCAGCGAGTCTCTTTTTTATCTCGACGAACGACCGCGATGATCTAGTCGCGGACTGAAGGTTTCCATCAAGTGACGGCGGACCCGCGACTTAGATCCATCGCTTTGTTCGTCCGTCTTTACTTTCGTGGTTCCATGTCTTTGTATAAGTGACGAATCTTCAAAGGGATCTTAGTATCAGGTAGTTTATCGGCAAATTGACGCAAAAGCGAGTAGCCGCCACATTCATAGTCCTGAGGTTGGTTCGAGGCAGTTGCCGCACGTTCCCACCAATTCTCAAACGTTTCCTCTGATATTGTGACATGGCAGCTTTGATCGATCGAACTGACGTTTTGAACCGAGATAGCACCAACCGAGTCCGATGGATTGCTACGACTATATCGGAAAATGCGTTCGTCGCTTAGTGCGTCAACCTGTCTTGTGGGAAAACCGTCGTCCCCAACTTCGATGAATCGCATAAGGCTCGCGGGGAATACTACCGGGCATTGAAAGTGTTGCTTCACTTCCGTACTCGCTTTAAAGGACGAACGACCGCGATGATCTAGTCGCGGACTGTAGTTTTCCATCAGGTGACGGCGGACCCGCGACTTAGATCCA
>CAIXME010000310.1 GCA_903920425.1 uncultured Pirellula sp.
AGTTATGGCGCCGCGTTGTTGGAAAGCGGAGATCTGGTAGAGGCCAAACTACATCTGGAAAAAGCCATTGCCCTCGACGATAGAGACTACCTGCCGATGAGGAATCTAGCCACACTGCTGATTCAAACTGGACATGGCGATGAAGCCATCGGCTATAGCAAACGAGCCGTTGCGTTGCGGCCTACGGATCTCGAATCCGAACTCACGCTGTGCTCCGCTTACCTTTCCGTCGGGCGATGGGACGAAGCCATCGCAGAAGGCCTTGTTGTATTAGAACAAGATCCAGCGAACGTGGAGGCACGCATTCGATTGATGAGTGCGTACTCGCAATCCGGTCAAACATCGGAAGCGGTTCGTGTGGGCCGTCAAGCGATCGAATTGGAGCCACGCAACGCAGCTGCACTTGGCTCACTGGGCTTGCTCATGGCCGGAATTGCCCCTGGACAAGCGATCACTCTGCTGGAACGCGCTTGCCAAATGGATGGTAGCACCGAAGAGTATCGATTTGTTTTGGCCATTCTTCTGAGCAGGAATCAGCCTGCGCAGTCGATTGGTCATTTGAACATATTGCTCGAAATCGATCCGGACAATGTGGAGGTGCGTACTCAATTGGCTGCTAATTTTGTGAAGTTAAAAGAGTGGGATAAAGCCATCGAACAACTCGAAGCCGCTATAATGCTCCGCCCCGACGCGGTGGAAATCCAGGAGGCTCTGCAACGCCTGCGGAGCGAGAGCCAGCAGCGTTAGATGCAGACCACTGGGAGCGAATGATTGCCCTATTCGCGGAGCGACGCAGGCTTTTTGATGCTCTCTTTTCCATTGGCCCTCAGACGTAAGCCTTACCCTCATTGACGTGCCTGATATGAAAACCGTTCCATCGTTTTGGTTTGAACCGCGAGCTTGGATCAATGGTTCGTGGCACAAGATGGACGAGACGATCGCCGTGCATAATCCAGCCACGGGTGCATTGCTCGCCAACGTTTCTCGCACCGATGTTCGATCTGTCAATCATGCCATTGACGGTGCCGTCGCATCGCAAAAATCCTGGCGAGAAACAGCGCCTGCGACCCGCGGCAACTTATTGCAGTGCGCGGCCAAGCTTTTGATAGAGCGCAAGGACCAATTCGGGCGTCTGCTTTCCGCTGAGCAAGGGAAACCGTATGCTCAAGCGGTCGGAGAAGTCGAGTATGCCGCCAGCTTCTTTCAATGGTTCGGCGAGGAGGCTCGTCGACTGCATGGTCGTATTGTGCCGCATCCTGAGGCAGACAGAGAGTTTTTTATCCAGCACAGGCCTATTGGTGTCGCAGGATTGATTACTCCGTGGAATTTTCCGTTGGCGCAGGGAGCGAAAAAAATTGCTGCGGCGCTTGCTGCTGGTTGTACTGCAGTTTGGAAACCAGCTGAGAGTACACCGCTCATCGCACTGGCATTGGCCCCTTTGCTCGCTGAGTGCGGTGTGCCTCCGGGCG
This sequence comes from uncultured Pirellula sp., assembly GCA_903920425.1. Taxonomy (GTDB): domain Bacteria; phylum Planctomycetota; class Planctomycetia; order Pirellulales; family Pirellulaceae; genus JBKCUI01. The sequence continues at coordinate 1,470 of CAIXME010000310.1, forward strand.
TGTTGCAAGTCGTGCCAGGTCCAGGATCCATCATCGGAAAGCTATTCGCTGAGCATCCTGCCATCGGAGTATTGAGTTTGACCGGTTCGACGGAAACCGGAGCCCAGTTGATGTCCGCGGCAGCGCCACAGATCAAGCGACTGTCGTTGGAGTTGGGGGGGAATGCTCCACTGATCGTGTTGCGAGATGCCGATTTGGAGTTCACCGCCGAACAGCTCGTGCGAATGAAGTTGTTCGTATCAGGGCAAGTATGCGTTACAGCCAATCGGGTCTTCGTGCCTCGCGAAATCGAAGAGGAATTTGTTGGCATCGTGACAGACTTGCTCCGATCCAAACGCGTTGGCAATGGACTCTCAGACGGTGTCGACGCTGGTCCATTGATTCACGAGCGAGCTTGCCGGGACGTGCAAGCCATGTTGGACGAATCCGTTGCGAATGGTGCACGCATCGTTTACCAAAACCAAAGTTACCTGGCTGACCCGCAACTCGATCACAAAGCATTCTTTCCGCCTACGGTGGTGACGGGCGTCGACGACGAAATGGGGCTTTCCTGTAAGGAGATTTTCGCCCCAATCATACCGATCCTCGCCTACGACTCCGTTGCCAATGCGATACAACGAGCGAACAACACGCAGCATGGATTGGCTGGTTACGTTTATGGCCGCGATATGTCCCAGTGTCGTGCAGTCGCTAACCAGTTGGAGGTTGGCATCGTAGGAGTAAACGAATGGCGTCCTCTCAAAGCGGAGATCCCTTTTGGCGGAATCAAGCAGAGCGGGATTGGAGTTGAAGGTGGAGAAGAAGGTATGCGAGAGTTTGTAACAACACAAGTAATTTCCCTACCCAAGCCGATCGTGCAAATATGAACAAGCCTCTGCGATCCGAATCCTGGTGGAACGATCCATCGAATCCAGGAATGACTGCCCTCTATTTGGAGCGATACCTCAATTACGGTCTTACCGCAGGCGAATTGCAAAGCGGTCGTCCGATCATCGGCATTGCGCAGTCTGCTAACGATTTGGCTCCATGCAATCGCGCTCATTTGCAAACGGTCACGCGATTGTGCGACGGAGTACGGGATGCAGGTGGTGTGCCTATGGTGTTTCCCATGCACCCCATTCAAGAATCGACCCGCAGGCCGACGGCCGCTTTGGATAGGAACCTCGCATATTTGTGCTTGGTAGAAGTGCTTTACGCTTATCCGCTCGATGGAGTGATCTTCACCACCGGTTGCGATAAAACGACACCGGCGGCTTTGATGGCGGCCGTGACAACCAACCTGCCAAGCCTCATCTTTAATGGAGGCCCGATGCTCAACAGCTACCTCGATGGAGAACTCGCTGGTGCGGGCACTATCATTTGGGAGGCTCGACGACGATTGAGCGCAGGGGAAATTGACGAGGCAAAGTTCATGAACTTGTTGGCTGCATCGGCCCCAAGTGCAGGACATTGTAATGTTATGGGTACTGCACTTTCGATGAATTGCCTTGCCGAGGCAATGGGAATGGCTTTGCCCGGCTCTGCAGCTATCCCTGCCCCTTACCGGGAACGAGGGCAATCAGCATACGCCGCAGGAAATCGGATCGTAGAAATGGTGAGAGAAGATTGTCGCCCTTTGCAGATTGTGACCCGTCGATCGTTGCTCAATGCTATCCGAGTGAATACGGCATTGGGGGGAAGCACGAACTGTCCTCCGCATTTGATTGCAATTGCTAGGCATGCGGGTGTGGAGTTGGATATCCAAGATTGGGAGACTGCTGGGTACGACCTACCTCTCTTGGTAAACTTGCAACCCGCTGGGGAACATCTCGCCGAAGATTTCCATCGCGCTGGTGGTTTGCAAACCGTCATGGCTGAATTGCTGCGTCATGGAATGATCGATGGAGATCTACCAACGGTCACGGGTGAAACGCTCGCTACGAATCTATGCACGGCGCCGCTTCCTGATGGTGACATCATCCGTACAGTAGACAATCCTGTTCGCAAGCAAGCAGGTTTTCTCGTCTTAAGCGGGAATCTGTTCGATGCAGCACTCATCAAAACCAGTGTCATCAGTGACAGTTTTCGGCGTCGCTACCTCAGTACGCCCGGAAACGAAAATTGCTTTGAGTGCAAGGCGGTCGTCTTCGATAGCCCTGAGGACTACCATCAGCGACTAAACGATCCCTCGCTGGGGATCGACGAAAATACCATCTTGGTGATTCGTGGATGCGGGACCGTCGGCTTCCCGGGTAGCGGTGAAGTCGTCAACATGCAGCCCCCTGATTCCCTTTTGCGGAGCGGCATCAAAGAATTGCCGACCATGGGCGATGGGCGACAGAGTGGTACGTCGGCAAGTCCGTCGATCCTAAATGCGTCTCCGGAAGCATATGCCGGTGGAGGACTAGCCCGATTGCAGACGGGAGATATCGTTCGGGTCGATTTAAATAAACGACGCGTCGATGCCATTGTTCCACTCGAGCAATGGCAAAGTCGCAATTGCGAAGCGTACCTAACCCCACCTGCGAACGCGACTCCATGGCAAGCCATGTATCGCGACCATGTTGGCCAGCTGCATCATGGAGCGTGCCTCGATTTTGCTTGCAGCTTTCGAGACGTCTGCAAAACTGTCCCACGACACAACCACTAAATCAATAAGGACAGCGCGTCCCTTATTGTTGAGACGATATCAAAACGATTCGTTGGCGGCAGGAAAGTTCCCGTCGCGAACGTCGTCTCGGAATTTGGCGACCGCTTGCTCCGCAATGCTTTTGATGTCGACGTACTTGCGAACGAATTTAGGTATATAGCCGCTGTTCCATCCCAGCATGTCGTTGGTCACCAATACCTGCCCATCGCAAAAAGCGCCTGCGCCGATGCCGATCGTGGGGACGGCAACATGGTCGGTAACTTGTTTTGCTAACTCCGGAGGAACGCACTCGATGAGAATTGCAAAGGCACCGGAATCCTCGGCTGCTTTGGCGTCGAGCATCAGCTGGTCCGCATCCCGTTGAACACGGTATCCACCCAAAGCGTGCACACTTTGCGGACGCAATCCAATGTGCGCGATGGTGGGAATGCCAGCGTCGACCATGGCGCGAATGGCGCTCGCCTGCTGATGGCCTCCTTCCATTTTGACCGCTTGGCACTGAGTTCGTTTCATGATCGTGGCAGCCGATTCGACCGTATGAGCAATGCTCAGTTGGCCAACCGGAAACGGGAGATCGACGATCACCATCGCATGTTCTGTGGCTCTCGCTACCATCTCGCCGTGGTAGATCATTTCGTCCAGTGTAACGGGAATGGTGGTTGTCTTGCCCTGCACGACCATCCCCAAAGAATCACCCACCAAGATGCATTCAACTTGCATGGCATCGAGCATTTTAGCCGTCGGGTAGTCATAGGCGGTCAGCATCGTGATCTTTTGCCCGTTGCGCTTCATCGATTGGAGTGTCTTGACCGTAACTCGCGTATTCATGAATCTTCGAAGCTTCGTTCAGAGTAGTGAAATCCCTCGCGGCATCATCGCTGACGAGAATCAACCATCATAACCAAAATCCTGGTGATTTTTAGATGTAGCCCATCCATTCCGTGCATGCGTTGGAGATTGTTTTGGTTTACACTGATCAACCCCGCGTCCATCGACCCCCAACGTCTATCGATGTTTGTCCATCGGTGTTTTTCGAACGACGCTTGTCCTACCTCGATTTTTCCTCAGGAGTTTACTCGATGAAGATCCTCTCTCTTTGCTCTTCGCTCATTCTCGCGTTGACCATGACCGCGTCCAGCTTTGCTCAGCAGGGTGCAGCCAAAGTTCAGCCCGTGCGTATGGGTTGCGGAATCATGACGTTCGATACCGTCCCAGGTTGGGGGCTTCGACCCGATGGGAAATCGGCTATCGGTTCTACACACGGATCCGTTGTTGTCGATGAAGCAGGCAATATCTATACCAGTGCTGCTGCGGGCGTTTTCATTTTCTCCCCCGAAGGTCAAGTCATTCGCAGCTATGAAGGCAAAGACTATGCGAACATCCACGACATGGAAATTCGCAAAGAAGAGTCCGGCGAGTTTATCTATGGCGCTCGTAACAACAATGCAGAGGGTATCAAATTCAATATCGCTAACGGCGAAGTGGTATTGCGACTTACCTACCCTAAAGAGTCAGGTCTCAATCTGACCGCCTTCAATCCTACTGCGATTACTGTAGCTCCCAACGGAGACATCTTCCTGTCCAACGGCTACGCGAGCAACCATATTTTCAAATACGATAAAACCGGCAAGTACCTTATGCACTTCGGTACCAAAGGCAATGGACTCAAAGAGTTCAACACCGCGCACGGTATGACACTCGATACGCGTTACGAGCCTGCTCGCCTTTTGATCTGTGATCGCAATCACCAACCCAAGGGGCGATTGGTTCACTATACCCTCGAAGGGGAGTTTATTGATGAAGTCATCACCGGATTAGGGATGCCTACTGCTGCAACCGTCAACGGCGATTACGTTTCGGTTCCGGATTTGCAAGGACGCCTTGTCATCCTCGATAAGAACAACACCATCATGGCGGTTCTTGGCCATAATCCTGATCCAGCACAAGGCGGGAACTACAACGTCCCTCAAGAAAAATGGATCGAGGGTGTCTTTAGTGGTACGCACGGTTCCTATTGGGACAAAGAGGGAAACCTCTATGTTCAAGATTGGAACGTGTCGGGTCGAATCATGAAACTAGTTCGCGTGAAGCCCTAGTTTCCGTTCGCATCAAGCCAGCGTTGAATGAAACGCCAAAGTGACGGATACGATTGAAAGATGGATGGCGGGGTTGACGGAGTCGATCCCGATTCCGACAACTCTTTGATCGCGATTTGAGTGCGGCGATCAAAGAGACTTTCAATCGAAAATCGTTTGCCGTCCTGAATCGCCTTGGTCAAGTCATCCAAGATAGAGTCCGGAGTCTTGCCTCGCACCAACGCGCATTCCCCCAAGCGATATCCGTGCTCGACCAATCGGACCGTCCATCGCCAGTCTTCGATCATAGGGGCCGAAACGTCGCGTCCTTTGCTTGCATCGCTAGGGCTGGCCACCGGTAGGTCACGTGGGTCCCGAACAGGCTGATCATCGGCAATGCGTAAACGCGTCGGTTCGTTTGTTGCATTCGGTAGTGCCGCCATTCTTTCAGGCGAGCTCTTTTCCAGCGACCGGATTGCAGCTGGCTCCCTAGGACGTACAGGAATATCCAGTGGGGGCTCTGGCGGTGCGGCTGCGTTTTGTTTGGATAGCTTTTCGGCAGCAAGCATGCTTTGGTGCACGAACTGCATCAGCTGATCAGGAATAGGTTGCGACCCTTCGATGCATGCGTGACCCTGGGTTGAAATCGATACCGTCAGCTTCCCAGCTCGCAACTCGGTGAGGTCCAGCAGGCCCGCATCCAATGTTTGATCTAGGAAGCCTGACGCATGCGACTTCTTCCAGCCTCGCAGGATTCCGAATTCGGGCAACCGTTGCAGACGCAAGCTCTGGACCGCCTTGCTTTCCACCCCCGAAATATGTTGGGATAAAAGCGTTTTGCTCAGGAAGCCATGTGTGCGTTCCACGGCTTTGAGAATGGTGATGATGAGATCAAAAGCGGGCTTGTTTTCACTAGGAAGCCTCGTCGGGACAATCAAACTACCAGAAACACTTTGCGATGGACTTTCCAACGGGCGACCGTACTCCGGAGCAGACGTTTGTTCCGAAGAGGCTACGGATGGGAATGAAGGTGGTTGCTTTTCGGGTTTGGCTTTCGTCTTACTTGGCTTGGCTGCAACGGGCTTATCTGCCAGGATCGCGTCTGCAGATGGGGAGTTTTCGATCGCCACAGTCGGGGTATGAGCGATTGCAACCGGTTCGGGCATGGTCGGCCACCCCGATTTCCCTTGGCAGCGATCACAGATACCGCAGTTGCTGGCCGATGCATCCCCGAAGTACTCAAGAATCGTTCGCTGCCGACACGAGCGGCTTTGAGCGTAGGAGACCAAGCGATCCAGTTTTTCGTAGTCGGCCTTTTTGCGAGCCGCCAGTGTCTCATGATCGATCTTGAGGTCCTGAAACGGGACGTCGCGCCGTCG
>CAIXME010000311.1 GCA_903920425.1 uncultured Pirellula sp.
ATCGACTGCTTCTTTAGAAAGCGTTGTCGAGTCGGTACGCATGTAGGTGATATAGCCGTTTTCGTACAAGCTCTGAGCGGCCCGCATCGCATCCTTGGCAGTCATGCCCAATTTGCGGTTGGCTTCTTGTTGCATCGTGCTGGTGGTGAACGGGGCTTTTGGGCGTTCGGTGTAGGGCTTTACTTCGACGTTCACCACTTTGAACGGGACTTTCTCCAGTCTCGCCTTCAGTGCCGAAGCAGAATCTGCGTCCAGTTGGAGGAATTTCGGATCTTTCAATAAACCGGTGGCAGAGTCGAAATCCTTGCCGGCTGGGATTTTCTGTTCGCCAACACTGACCAGAGAAGCAACGAATTTTTCTTTCTTGTTGGTTTCGAGATGGGCATCCAAGTCAAAATACGTTGCAGAGCGAAAGGCCATGCGCTCGCGTTCGCGTTGCACGATCAAGCGAACGGCAACACTTTGAACGCGGCCGGCCGAGAGACCTGGGCGGACCTTCTTCCAAAGCAGCGGGGAGACATCGTACCCATATAATCTGTCTAGAATACGTCGCGTTTCTTGAGCTTTGACGAGTCCTGTATCGATTTGACGGGTGGTGGTGAGTGCCGTTTGGATCGCTTCTTTGGTGATTTCGTGGAAAACCATCCGGTGAACGGGCACCTTTGGCTTGAGCACTTCCTGCAAGTGCCAGGAAATCGCCTCTCCTTCGCGATCCTCGTCCGTCGCCAGATAAAGGTCTTTGGCGTCTTTTAAGGCTGATTTCAAAAAAGAAACGTGTTTCTTTTTGTCAGCTGGCACTATGTAGAGCGGTTCAAAACCGGAATCTACGTTCACGCCGAGGGATGCCCAGGATTCCGATTTGAATTCCGCGGGTACTTCCTTCGCACCGCCGGGCAGGTCCCGAATGTGCCCGATTGAGGCTTCTACTTGAAATCCGCTACCCAAATACTTCGAAATCGTCCTCGCCTTGGCGGGGGATTCGACGATCACTAAGGATTTTTTTTCACTCATATATTAGCGTTGCATCTGCAAGTGGATGTGCGAATTCGAGGCGACTCACCAGGCTATGATGGGAAAATACCTCACTTATTAGCGGTTGTCACCGCTGGGTCGGTGATTTGTCAAGCCCCTCAACAAGCGACAGCACTGGAATTGCGTCTATTGGCGGAAATCCTACAATCCGTCTTTGCGTCTCTGTTTTTGCGGGGCGCTTTACACAAAAAGTCGACTACGAAGGATTGCTTTGCTGATGGCTAGCCCATTCTCTATTTTTCGAAAAAACCAGCGCGTTTGGATGGCTGGCGCCGTTTTCATTGCTATCGTCGCCTTCGTAATCTCGCCCATGATTGGCTATTTCTCTGACGCTTCCCGCATGACCCGTACGGGCAGCAAGCGAACGGTCGCGTCTTGGAATGGCGGGTCGATCCGGCAAGATCAGCTCGAACGCGAATTCGACCAACTGCAAAAGGCCAACATGTTTTTGCGGAAACTGGCCATCGATGTTCGGGATAAGGGCGGAAACCCTAATGTGCCCGAATTCAATCCTGATTTGAGCCTCCTCGGAATCACCAGCGATATGGATTCCTACGAGCGCATCTTGGAACGCAAATTGTTGTCCGCAGAAGCCAAGCGGCTTGGGATTGTGTTCGACGATCAATCGGTCAAAACCTTTTTGCAACGATTTGTGGACGGAAAGCTCAATGGGGAGCAAATTCAAAAAGCACTTTTCACTGCGACCGACGGACGACTTAGCTGGTTTGATTTCAATCGTTTGATGCAAGAAGAATTGGCAAAGAACGAAGTGTTGCGCATCGCCGGCGCGGGGCTTCGCTTTGAAGACCGACGTGAATCCAGAACACTTGGCCGTCCAGCTTTGACCACCCCAGGAAAGAATTGGCAAGATTTCTTGCGATTTAATCGCGGTGCTAAGATCCAAGCTTTCCCTGTCTTCGCAAAAGATTTCGAAGACCAAGTCAAAGGATCGCCAACAGAAAAGGAAGTCCAAGAACTGTACAAAGAAGGCAAAGATCTGACGCGAACCTCACGTACGATCGCAACTCAGCCTGCTTTCATGCGTCCTAAGACGGCCAATTTTGAATTTGTGTCGATCGATGTGGAAAAGATTATTGTCGAACAAATGAAATTGATTCCGGAAGATACGCTTCGCGCTGAATACGACCGTCGCGTTGCTGATAAGCAATTCCGAGTTCCAGTTACACCAGAAGCGACGGGAACACCTGTGGAGCCTGCGGACGGGGCAAAGCCTGCAGAAGGTACTGCACCAGCTGATGCTGAAAAGCCAGCTGAAGGCGCAATGCCTGCTGAAGGAACGGTTCCCGCCGAAGGAGCGAAAGAAAAGCCCGAGGTGCCTGCCGAACAACCTGCTGCACCTGAGGCTAAGCCTGCCGATGCACCAGCCGAAGGAACCGAACCGCCTGCTGCCCCTCCTGCCTTGCCGGATCCGAACGCCAATTTGCTTCGTAAGCGTAACGATGCAATCAAACTAGTGTCGTACCAAGAATCGACTGGCGAAAAGGCACCTGAAGCTGCACCGCCACAAGAAAAGGCTGCTGAACCGACCGCTACCGAGCCTGCTGCTCCAGCCACGCCAGCGACCGATCCTGTACCAGCTGCAGCACCGGCCACAACTCCATCGGTTGAGATTTCCGATGCACCAGTGGCAGCACAAACGCCAGCGGGTTCGCCAGACATCGCGATTGCAGACGCCACACCGATGAGGACCAAGACTTTCGAGGAAGTGAAAGATCAGTTGGCTCGTGAGCAAGCCCAAGGGATCGCTTACAAAATCGTCGATGAACGCATTGCTTTGATATTCAATCCGATGAGCATCTACCAGTCTGAGTTGCGAGGCTACGAGCAAGCGAAGGCTGAGAAAGCGCCGGATGCAAAGGCACCTCAGCGACCTGATCTGGAAAAGCTTGCCAAGGAAAATGGGTTCGAGTTCGGAACCACTGGATTGATCGATGCGGATACCGCTCAGCTCTCTCCGATTGGTTCCTCCTTTATCATGCGAGTAGGGCCGCGACAGCAGCCGATTCCGTTCGTTGCTTTGATCGGTGAATCGACCGGATTGGCGGAAACGTTTACGCCTGGAACCTCGATCGGATTTACTGGTGGAAACCAGAGGTTTGTGTTCTGGAAGACCGAAGAGATCTTGCCCGTCACTCCTTCCTTGGAGAGCGTTCGGGATCAAATCAACGTCGTTTGGAAGAAACAGCAAGCGTTTAAGTTGGCTCAAGCACGGGCTGGCGAAATCGCTCAGAAGGTAGGTGGAGGAAGCCTCAAGGAATCGTTGGCCACGCCGAGCGATCAAGCATTGGTGCTCGAGCCACCGAGTTTCACGTGGTTCAATCCGATGTTCGCACGTATGGAGAGCCGGATGCAATTGAGCAACGTCGAGCTGCTGCAGCCCGTCGACGACTCGTTTATGGAAGCTGTTTTTGCATGTGCACCAGGAAAAACTACTGTTGCATCCGATGCGAACAAAACAGTCTACTATGCCATTCAGGTTGCGGAAATGAGCCCGGACAATGCGTCCTTGCTAGAGCGTTTTGCTGCTTCGCCGCTTGAAGGGGTTTCGACGGTTTCAAGAATTGAAAGCGATCGCGCTCTACAGCCTTGGTTTCAGAACTTGCAAAAACAACTCGGTTTCCGAGTGGACTAAACTTATGTCGCATACGATGGTGATTTTTGGAGCTTCCGGCGATCTGACGAGTCGGAAGCTCATTCCCGCACTGTATCGACAATTTCAAAGAGGTCGGCTTCCCAACCCGACTCGGATCGTCGGTGTGGCACGCAGCGCGTTCACGACCGAGCAGTGGCGGACTCAACTCACTGAGACGACAGCCAAGTATGCCAAGGGAGATTTTAACGCCGACTCATGGCAGGCGTTCTCGCAAAACGTATTCTATCAACCGGGCGATATTGGAAACGAAGAAGATTTCCATAAGCTTGGGGCGTTTCTCAACGAAGTTGAGCAAAACCAAACGACCGATCGCGTTTACTATCTTTCGACCATGCCGCAACTTTATGCGGCTGCCATTAGTCAGCTTGGAAAAGCTGGTCTAAACACCGAGAAGAACGGACATCGGCGGGTCGTGATCGAGAAGCCATTTGGAACGGATCTCGCCACAGCCAGACTTCTAAACGAGTCCATACACCAGACATTCCGCGAAGATCAGATCTATCGAATCGATCATTATTTGGGCAAAGAGACTGTCCAGAACATGTTGGTTCTGCGGTTCGGGAATACTATTTTTGAACCATTATGGAATCGCAATTACATCGACCACGTCCAGATCACGGTGGCCGAAGAAGTCAAAGTAGGCCGACGTGGTGACTACTACGACAAGGCTGGTATCTTGCGCGATATGTTTCAAAACCACATATTGCAGTTGATGATGATGACCGCCATGGAAGCGCCTGTTCGCTACACGGGCGAGATGGTGCGAGACGAAAAGGTGAAAGTGCTGCAAGCGGTGCGACCTTACAAGGGTAGCGACTTCGCGGAGTTTGGAGTGCGCGGCCAGTATGTTGGCTATTCGAGCGAGCAAGGGATTCCCGATGAGAGCCAAACGGAAACATTTGCGGCCTTGAAACTTTACATCGACAATTGGCGATGGAAGGGTGTTCCGTTTTATCTTCGCAGTGGCAAGGCAATGAGTTGCCGCACCACGCAAATTGTGATTCAGTTCAAAGAGCCTCCTCACATGTTGTTCGGCGAGCAAAAGTCGTTTCGTCCAGAAGCGAATAGGCTCGTTGTGCAGATTCAACCCGCGGAAGGGATCCAATTGGATTTCCAATCCAAGGTGCCTGATTCCGATATGAAGATGCGTCTAAGTAATTTGGATTTCCGTTTTGATACCAGCGGAAAAGAGTTACCCGATGCGTACCAACGGCTCTTGTTGGATGCGTTGATCGGCGATCCAGGATTGTTCGCACGGAGCGATGAAGTCGAGCAGGCGTGGCGCATCATCGACCCAATCATTTCCGCATGGAAAAGCCCTGCAGCTCCAACATTGTTCACCTATGAGCCCGGCATGTGGGGCCCTGAGCAGTGCGGAGAATGGATGCAATCGCAAGGGCGAAATTGGTTTGATGTGTGCCCGATTATCTAGTAGGTATTCGCCTACCAGTGAGTTCCATGCAACTAGCTGCATGACTCGCTTGAGAAACTATCGAAGCGTCCATTGCGTGTAGGCGTTTTGATGACCGAACTGGCGATGCCAATGCGGTGATGGCGTTCCGCCGAACCATCCGTAGGCGTAGGGTTCGGCTGGCTTGGAGGTAATCTGGGTCGGAGGAGCTTTGTAGGTGTTGGGATCTTGTCGGTTGTGTTTGGTTGCTGGCCTTGGCAAGATCGTGTATTGCAAAGGCGATGGACGTCCCCACATCGCATCTTGAAACGGAGGTTGCTCAGCTTGCGCGGCAGTTGGACCGATCCCCATTAGGCACAGAGCCATCATGCACATGCCTGCGAGGAGAACTCGCTGATTCCGATAGAGAATCGATCGCATTTCCGTGTCTCCACTGTGCTTGGTTTTCATCATGCGATCTTGAAAACGGATCATCGGCTAAAGGTGGATGGGGCTGGAGCCACGCGAGTGGCTGGTGTAGCAAAACTGGAGGTGCTAGGGATTGTTCTTGCGAATCCAGGAGCGGCCGCTGCGCTTGCTGGCTTAGGAGCAATAGGGGCACTCGCTGTCGGCTTCACCGACGCGACAGGTTTCACCGGCGCGACTGGCTTGGCTGGGATGGGCGGCGCGGCAACCGCGGGTCCGCGAACGGGTCCCAACGGTGCAGGTGGCGGCATGTGAGGTTGGTAGAAGGTGCTTTTGCAGTGGTATCGAGGCTTGAACTCCGGTCCACAATCAAAGAGTGATTCCGAGACACCAACGAACATATAGCCATATTTTGGCAATAGTGGCAGCATGCGGCGAAACAGGTCAATCTTGACCTTCTTCTCGAAGTAGATGGCCACGTTGCGACAAAAAATGATGTCGAATGGGTACGAGAAGTTGAATGGATGCATGAGATTCAATTGTTGAAATCGAATCATGCGATGGATCGAGTCTACGACTTTGTAACCCTCTTTGGTAACGCCGAAATACTTGGTCACATATTGACTTGGTAGTCCGCGATCCACTTCCATTTTGGAGTAGGTGCCGGAGCGGCCCTTGGCAAGTGCGTCCTCTGAAATGTCAGTAGCAATGATTTGGATGTCCCAGCGGTGTAGATCGGGAATCATTTCATGGAGGATGATACCGATGGAACACGCTTCTTGGCCCGTGCTTGCGGCAGCAGACCAGATCCGAATGCGATTGCTTTTCTCTTTGTACTTTTCGTCGAGTAGTTCCGGGAGAGCTTTGAACTGCAACGCTTCGAATGGGCTATTATCGCGAAAGAAAAACGTTTCGCGCGTTGTCATCGCTTCGACGAGAGATTGGCGCACCGATTCACCCAGTGGTGACTTTGCTTTGTCGATCAATTCGACCGCGTTCGACAAAGCGTGTTGCTTTACCAACGAATTGAGTCGAGCCTCGATGAGGTAACCTTTGGAATCATCCAATGCGATACCGCAGAGTTGTTCGATATAGTCGAAAATGTATTCAACATTGGCTTGGCTCAGTTGCATACGATGGACCTTTTGGGGACTAGCTGGCCAATGCGACTGGCAATTTCGCTCAGGGGAAGAATTTCGTGAGCCAGATTGTTATCAACAATCTGACGTGGCATGCCGTAGACAACACATGTTTCGGCGTTTTGAGCGATCACGCGTGCACCAGAAGCATGCAATTTTTTGCAGCCTGCGAGGCCGTCTGCTCCCATACCAGTGAGGATGATCGCAATCGCATCACCGCCAACGCAGCGCTCTACCGATTCAAACAAATAATCAACGCTAGGTTTGCAAGCACCGACCGGCGGATCATTGGTAATTTGGATCTGCAGGCCGGACGGCTTTCGATCCACTCGCATGTGTTTGCCACCAGGAGCGATGTAGATGTGACCATCCTTTGCCATTTCCCCGTCGACCGCCTCGGAAACCCTTATTTTGCCCGAGCGGTTCAAGTGATCCGCTAGACTCTTGGTAAAAATCGGGGGCATGTGCTGAACGATAAAGATGGGGAGAGGTAATCCCAAGGGGAAGTCTTGGATCAATATTCCCAACGATTGCGGTCCACCCGTGGAAACGCCAATGCAGATGCATTGTGGGATGGCGGACTTCTTGGGCCTGGAAATCGCGGGTTCGATCGATCGTTCGATCGAGGATGGATCGACTTGGTATTTACGTCGTGCGACCGGCGCTGGTTCCTGCGCTGCGGGAGCGGGCTGGATGTCCTCTTGCGCGTTGTTTGAGTTGGGCTGTTCGGTTTCTCCTTGTGTTTGCGGCGACTCGTCTTGCGCACGTCGACGGCGAGCTGCAATTCGCGATTCGGCGGCAGTCAAACTTGAAGTACTAGATGGTTCGGGGCTATCCTTTTGCTGAACAGCGGGAGGTGCGCTGGCAGCAGGTTCCGCGCTGGGGATTTCTGCCTGCGGGGCAAACGGGTTACGTCTTCCTTTGAGTGCCCGAACCGTTTGGACATGATTTGCCAGTTGTTGTTCCAGGCTTCGCTTGTTTTCGGAAAAGTCTGTACCGTTTGGCTTCAGGATCATGTCCAGTGCGCCCATTCGAAGAGCTTGAACGGTTTGTTCAGCGCTTTCTTCTGTTTCGGAGCACACCATCACAACATGGATTGGCAGTTTTCGCTTTTTAATTTCTTCGAGAGTCGAGAGTCCATTACGCCGTGGCATTTGAATGTCCATCGTAATGAAATCAGGGAGTAACTTGGACGCTTGGACCAAGCAGTCTTCGCCGTCGTAGGCGGCAGCAATCACTTCGACATTGTCCATGCCGTCCAAGATGTCGGCAATAGTGCGACGATACAACGAAGTGTCATCGGTCACCATGGCGCGAATAACGGCTTGGTTTGAACCTGTAACACGTGTCATTGGGAATCCAGAATCAAAGAGTGTCGAACAAAAATCATGAGCGCTTTATTGCGTTGCAGTGCTGATGCCCTTGGCTCAGCATGGGTGAGGTCCAAAGGTATCGGAGGCAGATAGTTTGCCTCCGATACCTCTATTTTCCTCGGTGGGAATCAGAGACCGTGGCTTACACCTTGGTCAGGTGAGACGTGTTCTGATTGGGATTGATTCGGAATCGACCGATCAGCCCATTCATTTCTTCTGCGAGTTGGCTTAGTCGTGTACCAGCGTCGCGAGATTCGTCAGCACCTTCGGCTGTTTGCATCAGAACACCATCAACACGGGTGATGTTTTCGGTGATCTCACGGCTAGCCATTGCAGTTTCTGCAACACCACGAGCAACGGATTCAGCAGCCGAAGCTGTTGTGCTCACGTTGTCCGAGATTTGACGTGTTGTGATGCTTTGCTCTTCTACTGCAGAAGCGATGGTTCGAGACACTTCGTTTACATTGTTGATCACTTCGCTGATCTCGCGAATCGATTCCACTGCATCGCCGGTGGATGCTTGCATCGATTCGATCCGGGTGCGGATGTCATCGGTTGCTGCCGCAGTTTGCTTTGCCAACTCTTTCACTTCGGTTGCGACCACTGCGAATCCCTTGCCTGCTTCGCCAGCACGAGCTGCTTCGATGGTGGCATTGAGAGCGAGCAAGTTCGTTTGTTCAGCGATATCTTGGATCACTTCGATAACGCGACCAATTTCATCGGCTGCTTGTCCGAGATTGGTGATCTTGTCGTTGCTGATTTCGACCAAGCTGGCGGCGTGACCTGCTACTGTCGCACTCTTTTCCGCATTGCGAGCGATTTCACGAATCGTTTGATTCATTTCTTCAACGCTGGCTGCCACGGCACGAATGGTTTGGCTCATTCCGTCGGTGCTTTCGGCGACTTCTTTCATGTTCATCGACATTTCTTCAGCGGCAGCACTAACGCTTGCGGATTGTTGCTTGCTGCTAGAAACACCATCAGAGAGTTGTTCGGAAGTGCAGGAAAGTTGGTGCGAGCTGCTTGCCAACAGTTGTGAGTTGGTTGCAATGACGCAAACCATATCATGGATGCGGTCAGCAAAGGCGTTGAACCACTTGGCCAATTCGCCTAGTTCGTCCGATCGGGATTGATCCAAGCGGCGAGTCAAATCCCCTTCACCTTCGGCGATGTCACGCAAGGTGTTGATGGTCGCATTGATTGGCAACATCAAGTTGCGAACGATCCAATATGCGAACGGGAGGATGATTGCACTCGAGATAACGATCAAGCCGAGACCGTAGAACAAGAGCGTCGATTGTGCTTTGTTGGAAACTTCGGTCACGCCGACAACGGATGCCAGAGCTGTTTCAGTTGGTTCATCCGAGATAACAGCCCACTTGAGTCCAAGGACGTCAACTGGAGCGAAAGCCGAGATGGTCTCTGTTCCAAGGTAATTGGGGGCGATCACGACGCCGGTTTTGCCTGCGAGGGCCGATTCAATCGCACTGGATTTCATGGCACCGGCCGTTGGATTGGCAAATGCCTTGAGAATCGTGCGGTTGGTGGTGTCAAGCTTGCTATCGGAGCGAGGAAGTCCGTCGTTTGCAACGAGGTACGCTTCACCTTTCTCGCCGAGCGTCGTACCGACGTTCATAACGGCATTGACTCGGTCTATTGGCATTTGAATGGCAACGACCCCTACTCGGCGGTCACCGTCGAAAACGGGAACTGCGATGAAGCTAGCTGGAGCTTCGTAGGAAGGGTAATAGCATGCGAAGTCAACCAAAACTGGCTCGTCCGATGGGCCAAGCGTGTTTGCTTTGCGGAACACTTCGGCGAGGTTGGTTCTCGAGTAAGGACCGTTGTTGAGGTTGGTCGCAAAGTCGACTTCTTTGAATACGGTGTAAACAACATCTCCGCTTTCCGCGTCAATCAAAAAGATGTCATAGAAACCATACTGTTCGAGAATGGACCGGAAGAAGGGATGGTTGACCTTGTGTACCGTATCGTATTTTGTGTTGAACGGTGTGCTATCCAGCTTTTGCTTGCTGCCAAGTGGGTTGGAGTTGTTTGCAATAAAGCTGTGTTGCAATGCAATAGCGGATGCGCTTAACTGTCCAAAGCGGCCTTCGATATCCGCATTCTTGCCCGGATTGTTCTTGGTATACTCGCTACCAAAAACGGATTGATAGTAGGAGCGAAGTTGTGATTTGTCGTCACCCAACTCGGTAGCCGTGTCTTTGCGGTCGGCGATAAAAGACTTGAAGCCGATGGAGAACGCTCGCAACGCCGAAGCGGTTTGGGGCGATTGGGCCATCGAGTGGATTTGTCGCTC
>CAIXME010000312.1 GCA_903920425.1 uncultured Pirellula sp.
CGCAGCTCCACAAAACGGAAATCGCAAATTTACAATTTTTGCGATTCAGCTATTGCCCTGAATTAAGACCGTCGCTGACCCCTTATTTCTTCTTCTCATTTCTCTTCTTCGCCATTTGAATTAGTTACTCATGCGTCCGAATCGGTGGCTGAAACACTTTACCTTCTCCCGCGAGAAGAACTCAAGGCCCTAACGACGATTAGACAACACACACACAATCCCAATATCACGCCAAGCGTTAAGCCACCTGCTACAGTCCAAACTAAAAACCACCGTAGAAAATGTGCAATTGACGGTTTTTCTGTGGTGAACGTGGAAAGTACAACTCCGTACACGCCCGCAATGATCGTTGGTATCGTCCACGATAAAAGTAACATCTCTGACAACTTCAGACTTTGGCAATCTCTCCTTGCCGCAAGTATTGCAAAGAGAAATACGCCGAAGGCGACGAATCCCAGCACCGGAGTGACTTTAAAACCTGCCAAAAAGCTCGCAATCAATACCGTTACCTGGGCAACGGCTGCAATTGAAAATTGTAATTGTGTTCGAGCAATCATTTTCTTTTCAGGACTATGCGCAATTACTTGACAGGATTTACGGTGGGCACAGCTGGCTTATCTGCACACCAATCGCCATCTTTGTTTTCCCATTTGTCGCACCGGCAAGAAGTACATCCGTGACGAGAGCCAACATATCGCTTCTTAGAACAATACTGCATACGATGCCCCCAACCGGGCGCACTCCTACCCGTATCGCGTTGCGAAACAATACCACACTTACTCATAATGCAAGATGTGCTGTAATTGCTATTGCAATAAGCTGGTTGATTACACTCATCGCTTAAGAGATCGATTTCCCATTCAGGAATTGCCTTGTACGGCAGCTTGGCCTTCGTGATTGCACCTGCTTTGCTTCTAATGCAATCGCATAAATTTCCGGTCGGATCATTCCAAGTATCTACCAAACGCCACGGTCCGACACCAGTCGGCGTATCAATTCTCGTATTTCTTGAAAGGTCGCACGTGTCTAGTCCAAATGCTCCGGCATACGGCGAGAACACATGAAAAAACTCACTACCGTTAATCTCTAGGCCACAATGTTCAATGCCGGGTACCAAATTCGTACATCGAAGCTCAACGGAACATCTTTGGGTTGCAGCCAATCCAGAAGGATCGTTTGCAGACAGTAACAGCCGCCCTAAATACTCATACTGATCCCACTGACTTCCATCGAATCCTATTGGGTCTCTAGTGAGGAACCGCCCTGTAAACCCGCTCATCCATCGAGCACGGAAGTGATGCAGGCCGAGTGTTGAGTCCCACTCACGGCCCGTGTAGGTATATCGGTTGCTTGCAGCAGAGCTTGTTTGCACCGCCCCTGTTGCGTTCAGGAATGTTGGTTGTCCGTAGGCTGTGTAGGCGTAGCGCTCGCTTACGTTGCCACTGGAGTCGCTTAAAGCGGTAACGCTATATTGCTGGTTCCTATGATAGTACAGCACCGTTCCGCCTGTCCCGGTCGTTTTGCGAACTACCGGTTCATCGATGTAACTGCCGTACACATAGCGATAAGTCGCTGCTGATGCTGCGCCGCCACGTGGATAATCTGCGATCGTTTGCTGGTCTGCTTGGAAGTAAACCACAGCACTTGAGCCCTGGGTTCGTGCTACCCTGCGTCCTAACGCATCGTATTCGAAGGTTACGTCAGCCGATCCGTTGTTGTCTGAGTCTGCGGATTTCAGCTTGTTGTCGAAATCCCAGTTCAGGCCCAATTGAACACCGCTGGTTGACAGCAACGCAGGTAGGGCTGTTTGGTTACCTTTGACGTCCGTGGTTACCGTCTGGCCTCCAGCGGTGAGCAACTCGTGCGTTGGACCGTGGGTTCGCGTTTGGGCCGTACCGTTGGTCGTAACACTGGTCCAGTCGCCTACTGTTGTTAGGCTCCAGGACTGGTTGAATGAGCCGCTGGCACGTTGATAGCCCGTTAGACGATCCTCGAAGTCATAGGTGGTTCCGGCTGCTGTGAAACCGTAGCCGCTCATGACGCCTGCAATGGTTTCGGCGGTCTTGTTCTTATTCGCATCCCAGCTGTAGGCCAGGTTCCCAACATTGGTGTTGGAGTAATTGATGCTGGAGAGCAAGTTATCCGTTCGATATGCTCGGGTCTCGGTAATCCCGTTTCCAAGCACCTCACTGGTCAACCTGCCACCGTCATCGTAAGTACGGGTGTCGATCACGGAGCTATCCAGTTTGAGTTCGCTCAATGCCCCGCGTGCCGTATAGGCTCGATTGGCGATCGAACCATCTGGGTACGTGTATTTGGTGAGCTCATTGCGAGCATTGAACTCACTGCCTACCGTATAGGTCTGGCTGGCGATCGTTAACGATTCCGAACCTTTGCGGCCTACTGGGTCATAAGCGTAAGCTACGGTGTTGGTATAACGGCCAGACACGGCTGTCAGCATTCGACCTGCTCGGTCGAAGGTGAACGTATCGGTGTCCGCTATCGTGCCAGTTGGACTATTGGCTGCTGTTCGATAATTACGGCTCGTCATCCGACCTGCTAAATCGTAGTTATAGCTGCAGGTGTCACCGGCTTGGTCTTGCTTGCGGCTGACGCGGCCCGCTTTGTCATAAACGAACGTTACGATGCCATAACCAGGCTGTCCAACGGTCGAACCGCTGGTGTGGTCCGGATACTGTTCCGTTAGCTTTGAGCCACGCGCATCGTAGGTATAGGCTGTGGTTTGATTTTCGGCATCGGTCAGCGATGCCAGTTGGCCTAACGCAGTGTAAGCAAAGTTCGTAGATGCAGAGATACGGTCGCTGGTCGATTTACGACGGTTGCGTGAATCGAACGCGATGAGTGTGAACTTGTTCTTGGCATCGGTTTGTTTCACAGCGTTACCGGACCGGTCGTAATCGGTTTTGGTGATATCACCGAAGGTATCGGTTCGCTGTGTGTTTCTACCAAGAGCATCATAGACCATGTCGGCACCGACATTGTTAGGATCTCGAACGGTTAACTGGTTCCCACCTGCATCATACGTCACCGTCGTAACCTTGTCCAACTGATCGAGTGAACGAAGCGTTCGCCCGGCAGCATCGGTCCAGGTTTTAGTAGCATTTCCAAGGGCATCGATGGATTGGGTTACCAGCAGGGTGCCGTAGCCAGCCAGATTGGTGGTGGCATCGTGCAAGGAGCAGGACCAGGTAGCGACCGTGTTGACCGCCGAGGCACCTGAACCTCGATAGTTATTCAGTTTTCCGGACATCACAGACCGTCCTGCGGCATCGGAGATTGAGAAGCTGATTTCGTCTTCTGCATTGACCGTAATAGTAGCTCTACCGGGAGCGGTGGAGTTGAACGTGATTCCTGCACCCCCGTTTGCTTGTGTGCCAGCAAGTTTCGAGATGGCGTTTGCCAGCGTGACGTTGAATGTCCCTGAGCCACCGGTCCCGAGCTTCAGGACAGAAACGCCAGTGGCGTTGTCGAGTCCGACGCCGTCGCTGAGATTGTTGTCGTAGAAGTACTGGGTGGTTAGCCCGTCTGTAGCAGGAACGCCGTTGACGCCCGCGATCGGGGGATTGGCGGGATCGACAGCACCGCGTGGCGTAAGCCAGGTTGTTTGATAAACGGGGCGCCCAGCAGCATCGTACTTGGTGGTAGATTCCGAGAGGGTTTTGGCATCGATTGGATTGGCGAAGTTCCCAACGTGGGTCGATACCTCAGAAACCTGAGCCGTGTGCGTGGCACGGCCAAGCGAGTCGGTGTTGGTAATCGTGCCATGCCCTAGTGGATCCACACTCGCGGTCTGCTTATCGCAGCACGAATCTTCAATGCGAGTCCAAACGTTGTTGCCAAAGTCCGTACGCGTTGCTTGATGGCCATTCAAATCGTAAGTAAAGCTCTCTGTGGCTCCCTCAGCGGTTCCTGGTGAGACAACATGTGTTAACACTTTGCCACGGCCATTGTAGGTCCATTGCTCCCTGGCTTTTTGGTACCCATTGGTATCGGTCGAGTCAAAGTAACGTGGCGTGCGTACCTCCGTCACATTCCCAGCAAGATCGTATACCGTCTCCGTCCTCGCTTCGATCGACGTTCCATAGGCTACGCGTTTGTTGGTTTCGCGACCTAACGAATCGTACTCCATGCGGGTTTCGATCCCTCTACCGTCGAGAATCTGGACCAAAAGTCCGTCATTGTCCCGGATGGCGTCATGGATAATGTATTTTGCATTCGCGCTCGCGTCACGGACGAGGTTCCATACAGATGCGAACGAGGTGAGCGTATACTCTGGAACGGTGCTGGTAATCGTGCGAATCAGTGTGCCATCGCTTGCTCGGTATCCGTAATACTTGCGGCGACCGTAAGGGTCTTCGTCACTGAACAGCTTGTTGTCCAGATAGTTCTTCTTGGAGGTCAGCGTGACGCCGACCCGCGGATACTGTTTGACTTCCGTGACGCGATTGTGGTAGTCGTAGGCATAGTCTGTTGCAACGCCGTTTACGGTGGATTTTGACTTGATGTCCGCGCTGCCTTCTAGATACACGAATTCATTCACGGTCCGGATATTCGGATCGCTGATCGGCGTATCGTCTGCGAGTCCATCGAGAATGTTCGCATCGTACGATGACGGGGAGATGACTTTCACTAAGCGTCCTGCACTATCATATTCTCGCGACGATACGACACCCATGCGATTCTTGGTCTTCAGCACACGCCCCGCGTCCGCTGTTCCCGCAGCCCCATAGAGCGTTTGCTCCGTTGTTCCGTCAGGATAGGTGATACTAATCTGGCGATTGGAGCTGTTGTAGGCGTACGAGGTGATGTGCCCCTCTGGATCGGTACTTTGGATCAAGCGGTTGCTGCTATCATATTCATGCAGTGTGACAGGACGATCGCCCCCATTGACGGCCGCCGGGCCTGTTATCTTGGTTAGCATCCCCTTGGTGTTGTATTCGTAGTCCGTGCGATGCAGCGTTGGCGACGAGGATTGATAGAGCGGGCTCATCTCCGACTTGAGCAATCCCTTGTTCGTGTGCGTTGAGGGATAGTATTCGTACTGGTACTCTGCATACTGTGCTGTTGCAACGTCTGTCCCACCTTGTTCAATCAATCCTGTTTTCTTGATGAGCAAGTGTCCTTGGCTATCGTAAACATACTGCGTCACGTCACCTGTTCGGTCTCGTTCTCGAGTTATTTGCTTAAAGGTGTTGTAGCTGAAGTCCTTGTAGGAGCTGTCTCCTGTGTACGTCTTCTTGGTGACGTTAAGCGACGCGTCTCGTTGGAACGTCGTGGTGATCCCTTCGAAGTTGGTGAGCCCTGGAAACTCACCTCGATACAATTGAGAAGTCGTCGTACCGGATGCCACTCCAATCATCTGAGGATTCAAACCCCCGTCCACCATGTATCCGCCCACCGGACCACCGCTGGAAATCTGCCAATTGTCGTAACGATACGACGAGAGATTATTGTTCTTTAGATACGCTTGATTACCGCCTCGATACACAAAGGATTGACTCCCCTGGGGTAAATACAACCACTCCACGTCCCCCGAACTCTCCTCGATCATCCGTCGAACGCCAGTGGGCTGATTGATTACCTCGCTTTGGCCCGAGGTGCTCAAACTCATATAGTCATTGGTTAGGTGGTACTTGAGATCGCGGTTCTGCCCGTTGATATCTCGGATCGTCACCGTTGCCGTTTGTGCCACGGAATCCTGCCCATACGCAAACGTGCTTTGTTCTCCACCCGGATGCGTTACCGAAGTAAGCATTCCGTTTGTGTACTGGTGTGTAATAAACTGACCATCGTTTCGGTCTATCCGAGAAACAGACCACCTTCCGCTCTGTTGCGTTGCGCCATATGTGAAGGTGAGCGTAGAGCCAAAGCTGTCTGTTACGGTATCGATCTGCCATTGTCGATCAGGGGCGGTCGCTATTTCGCCTGCGGTCCACGACTTATACGTTACAACCAATTCACGACCATCCAAGTCTATCCGCTTGGCCAATCGTCCCACAAGCTGAACCTGCGTCGAACTAGGATCCAAATCCACTAACTGAAACGACTCCTTGAATCCGTTCCAGTGCGTGATCACCGCTGTAGCGGCCTGTGTCGGATCGGTCGTTGTTGCGTTGGATGACGTATAGAGCTTCATCTCCTTGATGTGCTTATTGACGGTGTCAGTGTATGTGCCATCAAATGTATCACCTTCTAGCCCATCAAAGAGCTGGAACACACGACCAGCATAAACATCGAAGAACGAGATCGCGTTCCCGTCTTCTTCGATGAAGACATTCAACTGGCTATCGTAGTGGCTGTAATAGCCGGGCGAGAAGCTACTGTTATTAACACGATTGTTCGGCAGCCAAACACGGGCAAAATCGCCAGCCCTCACCGAACCTAGTCCTGCCATGAGGTTGTGAGTGCCCCCTGTGCCACCGCAAGTTGAGCAACTACCAAACCCTTTGGCAGGCTGGCTACCAAAAAAGTTAAACGTGGATCCGACGGGTTCAGAAGTCGAACATTCGCCTTGCCCCGGACACAGATTGTAATCGCTGCCATCGAATCCATAATCACCCGAATCAAGGTGACAATTATCATTTGCATTTCCACCGCCACTACCAGCTGTGCGATTGCCACCGTACCCGGGCACGCTATTGCGAAGCGGAGTGCTACCCACGGCACCGCCACCTACGCCACCGCCCAAGCCTCCTCCACCGCCCATGCCAGCGCCTTGTCCCAGAACAAACGAGTTCCCTGAGACCGACAACATACAAAACGCCAGTAGATAAATACTTCTCGCGACCACTCTCATGTTCATTACACCGGGCAAATAATGGACGAACTTATTGTTTAGTATTGGGCGACCGAATCAAACAATGGACTCGGTGGACGCTAGTTTGGTAGCTTGACATTTACCAAGAAAGAAACCTGACCGGAGGCCATTGGACTGGCTGCCAGAATCTTGACCGCATCGACGGTACCGCCGTCGGCCGTGAATACGGCAGTAGCTATACCTTTCTCGTCCGCTTGAACTGTCTCACTCGTTAATTGACTTGAAAAGACACCAAGGTTTTCACTAAAGAATGTCACAGCTGCATTCGGCTCGGCTTCCACTGAAAGCCGCACGCTCTCCCCCTGTGTAACGCGATGGTATCGCTTTCCAGACGCACGCAGCACTGGCACACCTTCGCCAGGCTCCGCCGGGGCAAATACTCTCGATGGCTCAATCGATCCAAGGTACTTGGACGGATCTTTTTTATACTCCGCCAAATCAAAACGCTCAGCAGGGGCGAACGAGCTGAACCGACTGGGCTTACTGCGATCCTGCAATGCGTCGTGAACCGATCTCACCTGCGGATTAGTATCAGGAGAAAGTGCCTTCGAAAAACCTTGAGGCAACGTCTCAGAGACTGAGCTTACGCCTTCGGACCTAGGTCCGACCTGAACATCGCTCTTTGGACGGGCAACTCCACCAATGTTAACCCATCCATCAGGTAGCGTCTTCGCAGACTCGACTACAGTAGGCTTCGGAACCGTATCATCACCACTGGGCTTCTTGGCCACGTCCGGCCGACCGGATAAGTAAAACACGTACGCCGCAAACAAAAGAATGAACGCAAAAGCAATTGCGATCATAACACTGGCATTTACCTTGCCAGAACGCACGTGACTATGACACGGCATGATTCAATTCCTATCACTCAAGCTGATAAACGATTCGGGCTAGTAGCTTTTCACTTCGATAGAGAGGTTAATTAAAACGGTATCGATCGTTGATGCTGCAAGCAAGTCCCCCAAACAAGAATTTTATTTGTTTCCTAATCAACAAGACGTGTTCCTTACAAAAACGACAACGTGCAACGATGTGTTACGCCTTGCATTTTCAAAGCCAAAATAAACAACCAGTGTGTTGCGATTACGTCGCAATCACCTTAGTGAAAATTTCTTCACGCACGAGCTAGGGTAATGCTTAGTGCTTTGGCGCGCAGATCTGATCTTGTTCAGAACAACTTTATGGAGCTAGACACGTCATTCACATGATCAAACTTGAATAGTGCTATTTTGGCTTTGGGATTCGCGCGTCGATGATTTGGGTAAAAATGAGTTCCACGTCCCAAGTGTCTTTCTCTGGTGTTTCCGTTGCTGCCTTTGATGCCCTGAGGTCGATACCGGAGCAAAGAGTTCCTTGCTGCGATTCCTGGGATGCAACGAACACAAATAGTTCTCGCAACTCAATTGACTTTAGGCCTACAGATATATCTTCGCGTGCAAACTTTGTATTGGGGATCAAGTTTGTTCCAAGGATTCGAATGTCTTCAACCCGCTGTTCCTCAATATTTGACATTTGAAGACCATTGCGCACTCGAGAGACAGCGGATTCCAAGCTGGACCCTTGTGACTGCACGCTCGGCACCACCTTCCTCAGGCTGGATATCTTGGATGCAGCGATTTTTGCGATCGCAGAATCGGAATCTGATCGGCGTTTGAGCTCTAATCGATTCGGATACTCATAGACCAACCACGCCAAACCTATGGCCACAACTGCGCATAGGGCAAGTTGGATCTGTAACCACCGCAAAAGGAATGCTTTCATTGCTGACTAGTATCCTTTCCTGACAAGAACCTCATCACATATCTCATCTGCTCGAGCCTTACGGAGAACCCATCTCGCATGCCTGTAGAACTCGGAGGCGGAAATTCGAAACCGCCTTCCCGAAGTGCTCTGCTGACCGCATCTAAATCAGATAAGGTTCGTGCAGCTCCTTCAACGGAACTGATTTGCTTCGACTTTATGCTTATAGCGTCGACTCGAAAGACAGAATGGTCCGGAAGTAGATTGAGAAACTTTACGAGAATTGGGTAGGACGAATGAACGGGAGGCTCTTTGCTTATTTGGTCGCGAGCCATTTCTATTTTTCTCAACTCACTTTTAAGTCTGCCTGGGATGTCAGTTGGAGCGAGTTGTCCAGGATACAATTGACTAAACAACTCGATGGTAGTTTGGTCATTTTGAGAGATGGAATCGCTAAGACGAAATGTCTGGATGAGGATTTGACTAAAACTTGCAGCCAGGAATAGCAAAACGCCAGCGGTGAAAGCCAACCAACCTTGATAAAAAGGAGCGTATTTGAAACGCGTCTTAATCGAAACACCTCGTAAATCGATCCAAGCCTTCCAGTTCCCATTGCACCATTTTTCTTGTGCAAGGGAAGCGGCCTTCTCGATATCGATTTCCTCATGGCAGACAACCCTTTCACCAAGTCCGGGTAAAGCTGAGTGCATGCTCTCAGGAACAGAACCCACGAACAGGATAGGAGACTGAGTTTCATCGCTACGTAAAAAAGTAAGTGCGGTCGCAGTATCCATCCATCGCCAATGCGTGGGGCAAGCGTTTTCTATTCTCAGGACGTCCCATACTTCCTTGTTTCTATCCGGCCAAAAAATATACCCCTCACGGACTCCATGAGCATCGGCCCACCATTGAGCACCCAACAGAAACTGAGGTGATACACCGGCAATCCAAGTGCCCTGTGACTCCAGCTCATTTACCTTCTCTTGAATGGGAGCTTGATCTGCGACAACCACAAGGCCTTGATTCGCATGAGCTTTTCGCCCCCCTGGTAAAGGGCCTAAGGCGATCGCCATTCGTTCCGCGTCAAGGGGTAAGAATTGCTCAAGCTCGTACGCCAGTAACGTCATGCTTCGAAAGTGCTCAGCACGAATTTGCGACGCATCAATTGCAAAACAATCGCGAGAGTCCAGCGTGACAATTTTGCCGACTATCTTGTGGGGAATCATCTCGTCTCTTCACCCATTTTTAGGACCTGTGTTCGTTCACCATACGCGATAACAACGGACTCTGCATTCACGGATTGAACTATCGGGCTGTCTGTCCGTTCGCGCAATCGTCCGCCACGAGCCACCAAATGGATTCGACCGTCTGGATCTTTAAGTACTGCATAGCAAAAAATGGGATCGTCGTCTTGGATTATGCCAACCAACGAACCATTAAAAAGAACCGCTTCGACTGGAACGGCAATCGGAACAGGAGCAACTGGAGGAGGTGGTACTGGACTCGGAGGCTTCATTCTGTGGAGGGGAACAGCAGCGGCTTTATCAATCTCAACTTGCGTTAGAACCAAAAGCCGGATTTCGGCAGAATCCTTTTCTTGAATGGAGCTAGGTTTAGCTGTGAGAAGCGAGTCGTTGGTCTCAAGGGGATTCGCTGAATTCAAAAGCCTAAGCCAAACACTAGGTGCAACGCATGCCATAGAGGCAAGTAAGGCCCCGCCCACAAATAAAAAGCGATTGATATTCCTCCAAGTAAATTTCATGGCAAATGAAATCCAAATTGTTCGTCGGCGAATCCTTCCGAGCGACGTCTAACATAGATAGCCGTAAAACTCTTCCCCGAAGCGTTAGGGGCATCAATCCAAAGTGAATACGTATTAGATCGATCGGTCAACCAAGTGGCAGCAAACTGCACTTGCGACGGAGTTAAGGCCGCTTTCGAAAGGTAATCGTTCAAGTTTCCGCTTGTTTGATCTGCAATGGCCAGAATTTCCTCGGGAGCCTCTAGGTTGAATCGCAATCGCCAAAGCTCATTGATCGTTTCCGGAGTCGCACCTGTGACATTTACCCTGCCATCAGTCCAAAGCGTGATGCGGGCGGAAACGACCAGCCAATACCGTAGCGATTCGGAAGTTTCCAGTGCAAGAGGAGCAACTATTATCTCCGAAAGATCGGTTGGGGACCTTGGGAAAATCGCTTGAAGGTTAGCTCGGTTTCCTGCCAATCGGCGAATCGTCGGCTTCAAGGTTTCTGCTGTATGATGCTTTAAGAGCCGGTGTATCGGCAATTTCGTCGATTCGTCTTGAACTTTCACATTAAACCGCTTCCCATTTAGAAAAATTGGAAACGACCATTCACGAAGTGGTCGGTTCGTAGCTCCATCCCGCACAGAAAGCAAAACAGGAGCAAGATCAAGGCATGTCCTTCTGAGAGACACCGCGGCCCAGCGATTTTGAGCCTCCTCTTGCGCATCAGCGGCTTGCCCGCTAAGACGTATTACTCGTGTTGCGATCTGACTACTAATTGCGGCACTCAAAGCGATCATCAACAGAACCAATACGAGTATCACCCCGGTATGCTGTCTGGCTTTTCGATTCATCATCTCACCAGTATTTGGTTGGAGTGTGGAACTTCTTCGTCATTGATCCACAATTGATATCGAAACGCGCGTGGCGTTGGGCCTATCTCTGCGGGCAACGGCTGACTGTTACCCTGATCATCAACACGTTCAAATTTAGCTAGGCGAACATCCCATAAAAGTGTCTGGAAAATCAGCAAGTTACCACCGATTGAGTTGCCACGATAAATCGATCGAGTCAGTTTGCTTCGGTTTTTCCCAGTCGACTCCAGTCGGTAAACGATCAACTGGCCTCCAATTGACGAGGAACTCTGTGAAGCAGACCAGTTTCTTGAGGAAGGGGCAACCATGGTCAAGCTGCCTCCGCTTAATGCGACACCACGAGCTTGAGCCAAGTCATTCCAAAAGACTCGATCAAGTTCATAAGCCCATTCTCGATAGTGCGAAATCGTCGCTTGTTTTCTTTGGCGGTACAGACTCGTTAAAACACCAATCAAGGCCGTCAACATTAAAGCAGACAAACTAATCGCTATAATTACTTCGAGTAGGGTAAGACCTTGTCGCATCATGGTGATCGTGGCACCACGCCCTGTCGGCCGAAAGCACTGTTCGCAACCAGAACTTCAACTGATGCAAGGGATTCGCGAGTTCGTGATTTCTGACCGATGTCGACTGCAGGATCGCTGGTCTTCTTCAGGTCGACAATCGATACTCGAGCCACGGAGCAAGACTCAGGTGCGGCTGTATTGACGATTGCCAGTTGCCACGCCCACCGATCATTACCTGGGACGGCGCCGTTGCTGGGTACGGGAGGAAATCCACTCGAAAAAAATCCTGATACCAAGCTGTCTAGTGCCGCGATCGCTTCGAGTTTCTCTTCAGAGATCTTTCGTTGCTTTTCAAGCCTTCCCCCGGCAATCACCATCATCACCAGCAGACTCCCCAATAAAGCCAGACCAACCACGACTTCAATTAGAGTTATCCCGGAACGACGAGCTTGTCGCGAATCACTTTCGCTCATGGCGCACCTTACCAGTCCCACCAGCCACCTCCAATCGCTCGTTCTTTTTTCCGTCATGTATATGCACGTAGTAGTCTATGGAGCCCTGAGATCGAACGAATCGAATACTGTTCAACTCTTGCCCCTTTCCATCGCTCACCGAAAGTGACGTAGGAGCATTGATCATCCAGTTCTTTCGCATGAATCCATCGCGTTCGATGGAGATGCTTATGCCGGATGGATTTTTATCCAGGCGTAAGAGGACATCCGACGTTCGCCCTTGCTTACGGGCAAAAAAATCAATGGACTGCCAGAGTTGGAGAGCAGACATCACGCGTTGATTCTGTATTGGATCTGCGAAGCGAATGGTCGTCATCGTTGCGATTAAGCTGAGCACCAGTAATACAACGATCAACTCGACTAAAGTCATCCCCTCTCGACGCTTCATTTTTGACTCCAATAGTTTGTGGATCATGGTTTCCTATTGCCACGAGAAAGTGACATACTTGTAATGTCGAGCTCAGCTCCCTCTCCTCCTTCACGATGGTCCGCTCCAAAACAAATTATTTCGTATGGCTCGGTCGAACCTGGGCAGCGATATTCGTAGGCATGTTTCCAAGGGTCTTTGGGTACAAAAGTCAAAATTCCCGAAGGAAATTCATCCGTCTTTGCAGCCAATATCTCTAAGCCTTCTTCATTTGTTGGATATCGATCGAATTGAGCATAGAAAGTATCGATAGCACCGATCATTTTGCCGATTTCTACCTTAGCAATGCTCTGCTTGCTCTTGAGGAGATATCCTTGAACATTTAGGGTGACTACCCCCGCCAGCATTGCAACGATTACGAGCACTACCATTAACTCAACGAGCGTAAAAGCAGGGGATTTTCGGAGGAGCTTCGAGTATCGACAGTCACATAGCAATGCCAGGCAAGTGAGCCCTGGCGGTTTTCCTTCCACGCATTCTCCAGCGTACTGCAGGTCTGAACTCAACTTGAAGTTATGATTCGGAAAGGGCATTTCCTGTCTCCAAAATGGGGAGTAATGTAGCCATCAAAATGAACCCAACGATGATCGATAATCCGACAATCAAGATCGGTTCCATGATGGTGGTTAATCGGTCAGCAAGCATACCAACCTGGTGATCGTAATCTTCTGCAATTTGAAACAACAAGTCTTCAAGGTCTCCCGTATTCTGGCCCAGCGCGAAGACCTGAACTAGTGCTAGAGGGAAAACTCCGTCAGCTTTGATAGCACTGCCGAGATCTGTACCTGATGCAAGTCGTTTCCTTGCCTGAGCGATCACGTCAGACATTGCCGAGTTTACCACGGCTTGCTGCGCAATCTCAAGAGCCCGCACCAACTCAACTCCTGACCGCAAAAGCGTGCCTGTGACCATGCAAAGACGCGAACTATTCTGCTTAACAATCAAGGTGCTGAGTATTGGTACCTTCAAAATCCAGCGGTCCCTCCACTTCTTCACTTCAGGCCGCTCCAATGCGACCATAGCAATCAAAAACGCAAACAAGAACGCAACACTTATCACGAGTCCCCATTGCAACAAAAAGTCGCTGCATGCTTTGAGAATTCGTGTAGGTAAAGGCAACTCTCTTTGCAGTTCCTGCAAACTATTGATCAGCGTAGGCGACACGACGGTCATCAAAAAGATGGTTACCACGATACTGAGCAAAAAAACGAGTGTTGGATAGAGCATTGCTGATAGCACGCGATCCTTCAGCTTATCCCGCCGTTCGCGAAATTCTGCGCCCTGCTTTAGGACTGACTGAAGTGCGCCTGACTGTTCACCGACGCTAACCATTTCGCAAAGTACTGCATCAAAGATATGGGGATGTCTTCGAATCGCTGCCCCGAGAGAACTGCCTCCGATGATCTGTTCGCGAATGTCTTGAAGGATTTTTCGAAACGCGCCCCTGCTTTGATGGATCGCCAAGTCCAAGGCATCTACCATTGGTGTTCCGACTCGCAGTAACGTTGCCATTTCCCTCGTGAACCAAGATACTTGACCACCCATGGACGGGCGCCATTTGATTGCGTTCCAAGCAGATATGAACCAAACTACGTTAGGATCAGAGCTTTTTGCAGTTGGCTGTTCAAACGATGTCACTGGCGATATGGATTCAATGACGATTCCCTGATTTCGTAAGCTGTCTCGAGCTTCGCGTGGAGACTCAGCAACGATGGTATTAACTAGTTTACGTCCCCCAGCCGTCTTCGTTCTGTATTCAAATATGGGCATAACAAGTCCACAATCCAAGGGAATCTGATAGGTCAGCTTTCGCTGTCACATTTGGAGCTACGTTACAGTCACGAGATGCAACGAGGCATGTTTTTTCGATTTGCGCATACACTGGGTAGGAGGTGCCTTTAGTGCGACATGCTAGAATGTCGTTCAATTGGAGGTCTAGTATACGAATAGAAACCGCGTTTGCCGTAACAAGTAAACCTCCTTAATGGTCCCATCAAATTCATTAACGCCATCTAAACAACTCCGTACTCCAATGTACCAAATTTTCATTAGGGTCGCCTTTCTTCCTGTAATTTTCTTGCTGGTGACCACCATCTCCTTATCACAGCCCGTTGCCCAGCCAGCGATGTTCGAAACCACCATCGATTCGAGTGCCGTTTCGGGAACGCAAGAAGTGCAACTTGATCTGGGGGATCGGATATGTTGCGAAATCATTGACGTTGAATGGAAAATACTGAATCCGTTACCCACATCCATCAAGTGGCCTCGATCTACGTCCTCCTGCGGTTGCATTACCAATTTCCCTCAGTCACTGTCCGTGCCTCCAGCAAATAAGCGAAATGATCCGGGTGAGGAGCTTTTGAAGTTTAGAATCAAGTTACCAGCGAAACCGGATTCACTAAATCGGCAGATTATGTTTTGGGACGCTGGTGGTACCGCACATTTGCAAGCAACCGTATTGGCTAATGTTTTGGCCCCTATTCGACTTGAAAAGCAGACGCTGCACATCGACGACGAATCCAGGGTAACCAAAGTCATTGGCGTGAATTCTGCATCCGATGAAATTGACTTGCGCGACCTCCAGATGAGCCTTTCGGGAGCAGAGATTGTTGGAACCGACTTCCGGGCGTCAAATCGATCCACTGGGACCCTAAGGGTTGAGATCGATCCAAAGCTCGCAGGTTCAGATAGCACGCAATCAACCATCCAAGTTGACCTTCAACGCAATGATTCGCCTATCGGACAATTGCCGATGACTATTCATTACAAACACCGAACCGTTGCAATTCCGAAAACGCCCATATTTCAAAAACAAGGTGAAGAGTACCGAAGTCAGTTTGTGATGAGGAGCGCCGGGCTGGTTGCGGCCCTGATCGAAAAGAACCCTCTCAACGTCTTTGCAATTGAACAAACTGGTTTGAAAGAAACAAAGATAGCACTATCGGTAGAAACACCTCCAAGCAAACCTGACATCATGCTGTGCAAGCTGGATATCGTTTTGCGGGCTGGAAGCATTCCAAAAGGCTTCAAACCCAAGAAGTTACTATTTCAATGCGGGAAATGGGAGCATGAACTACTTTGCCAGTTTCCCGATTGAAGCGTAGATCGACTTCATTTCCGCTTCCAAGCATACCTCTAGGCCCAAGATTCAGTGGCTTCAAGGGGTGCTCCTTATCATCGCGATGACCTGAAGAAATATGCACTTTTCCAAAAGACCGACAATCACCAACGGCAAATACCCATTCAGAACAGGACTTAGAAAGGTAAATGCAAATTCCCGTTATTGAATCTTTGTGTAGATTGAGAAAAGGAGTCTCACTGAAGGGGCCTTGTACATACTAGCTTATACTGGCAGAAGCTGAGGCCAAGCGTTGGCCAGTGCCTAGTGTCTCCCTCGCTCAGTTTTGGGAGTCTTTCGCCCGGCTGGCGTGTTGGAAATGGAAGGGGCCCCCATCATCACCACGGTTTAGAGGTCGACTGCCCGCCACGTAGGCTTGCGACGACTAGAGAGTCGTCACGAAAACCGTTGCCTCCGCTGTACTCGTCTCATCCTGCGAACTTTAGGCTACCCGCCAGTTCGCGGATGGAGAGGCTTTCTCTCGCGATGCTTAGATCGCTGAAATCCCCAATGTTTTGGGCGTTTTTGATTTTCTGGCCCCGGCTGGCCGCGCTCTCGCTTTTCTTACCGAGTGCAATTTTTCCGAATGTTGCTCCCGTCTGAACGGTATTTTCTCCCGCGAACTATCGCGCTCTCTTTTTTGTAAGTGGTTGCTTGTTAGCACGCCCATTGCTTCCGCCCCACCAAATCGGACCTCAAACTAGCCGACCGGTGGGTTAACTGCGGGGCAGATTCCGGAGATTGCGGCCAAATAAAACGGGCTGGAAAATGCCCGTTCTGTTGAGCTCGAATCATTCGGCCAGGACCGGTATAATAAAACCGTTTGATAACAACTCTGAGGGTGGATCCGGAAAGCAGCGAAACCGCTGCTACCCATCGCCCGAAAGAGCGTCCAAAGACTCTCAAAGCCAGGTCCAGCATGTCGACAACTGAAGCCGCATCGAAAGTCTTTGAAGAGATCGCTCAACTGTTTGGTTCCGGCCCCACCGATGAACAGATTTTAAACTTTCGGCCGTCTGCCGACGTCGTCCAACGAGCTTCGAAGCTTCTCTCGTTGAACCGAACCGGCCAAATGGATGACGACCTTAAGCACGAACTGGACCAATACGAGCAAGCTGAGCTTTTGATGCGCATGGTGAAGGCCCAGATACGTGCGCGACAAGGAACCTAGGAACGGATGAGCGAATATGTGCCAGCAGAACTTCGCCGGCTGATTCGTGAGCGCGCCGGTCACAGATGTGAATATTGCCTTCTTCATGAAGACGATGCCTTCTTGCCACATGAGCCAGACCACATCATCGCAGTAAAGCATCGCGGCGAAACGACGGAAGGAAATTTGGCATGGACCTGCTTCGTCTGCAATCGCGGTAAAGGGAGCGACCTTGCTTCGGTCGACGAGACAACAGGAGAGATCGTAAGACTCTTTCATCCCCGGACCGATTTATGGGACGATCACTTGGAGTTGATGAAAGATGGTTCCCTTTCGGCCAGGACGGCTATCGGACGAGTTACAATCTCCCTCCTAAAGTTGAACCGTTCTGAGCTGCTTGCAATCAGAGCCTTGCTTGCAAAATCGATTCGAAAACCGGGTTAGTGCGGCTTCGGCCACATCAATTGAAGTCATGCCATCTATGATTAATGCGATGCGATAGAAGATTCAATGACGCCTTGACGCAGCCTACTCCACATTTGCCGTTGCTTGTTCCAGTCGAGCGTTTTGGCGATAGGTCGGATGTCGGCTTCTTTGATTGTGTCGCGGCCTTGGGTGGTTCGGGGCAGGAAAAGAATCTCTTCTTGAATGTCGGGGGGCGAGGTTGTCGAGCCACATGATTCGCGTCAAGCGTGTCGTCGAAATCTGGCCGAAGTGGGCGAGTTCGGATTGGTTGATGATGGCTCCGGATTGAAACAGCCTGACTAAAGAATCACTTCCAGTAAAAGCGATTGTGCTGGCGTTTCCTCTAACGGGGGCTCGCAAAACGGCGTGTCGATCTCTAAACCGTTGAGATCGCGGCCTGGTCGGGAAGGGGCGCAGGTGCGACACTTCCTTGAGGCCAGTTTGCCCAAATTTTCTTGGACCTTAACTGGGCTGAGCCAATATAAGTTGCGAACGGAACATCCGCAGCATCGTGACCGGTGGCGATTCGAACGAAACCTCCGACCGGAGCCATGCGAGTCGCATCAAAGAGATACCAGCTATCCCCCAAGAATGCTTCAAAGTAGCCGTGGAAATCAGCGGGTTGCAGATTCACAGCGTAGCCACAAACGTAACGAGCCGGGATGCCAATTCCACGACAAAACGCGATCGACAAATGAGCGTAGTCGCGACAGACTCCCTGGCGTTGAACAAACACATCTTGCGCAGTAGTTTGGGAATCGGTCGAACCAGAAACGTAAGTGAGATTATTGAATACCCAGTCGCAGATGGAGCGAACGCGAACCAAACCCTTCGTTGTATTCCCAAATTCGCGAAGGGCGAAAGTGCCGAGCAGATCCGATTCACAAAATCGACTCGGATTTAGATAGGGCAACGCATCCGCTGGCAGTTCCATGTACTGTTGCTCAAAAAGTCCGTTCGCAAAATCAATCGCGGCCGTGAGTTCTACGGTCGCCTCGTAGTGAATAATGAGACTTCCCGACTGAACGAAGCATCGCTGAGCTCGATTCTGCTGAGGCCCTAGATTCAATGCTTCCGCCATGTTTGGACGATTTATAGACAAGCTCTCCATAACCGTCTTTTGATGATCGGTTTGCGAAACGTTGATTTGGAAAAGAAAGCTAGTTGGACCGATGGTTGCGTACTCAAGTTCACATCCGACGTTTATCTGACTCAAGTTATTAACCCTTTACTGATTCGTCACGTTAGATTTCACACTGAAAAAGCCGTGTTTAGCACAACGCATGCCAACCGTGTCTGCATCACGGATGCCACTTCCGTTTTTCGTGAGCCCCCAATACCACTAGTCCGAGTCTACGTTGTTTGGAGGCTTGCCCTGGCACCGCTTTCGCTATGTTCCAAAGCATTGCATCCCAACTTTCTATTTGAATCGAGCTCAGTGCCTGCCTTAAGACAACCGCAACGTCATCCACCGGTTCGAACGCGTGACAGATCGATCATAAATGAGAAGCCCGTTGAGACTGACTCATCCAGTACGATTCTCGATGCCGCAGTTGGTATCGACCCTCCGATTGAGAAAGCACACCCAGGATTGCAGCCAGCACTAGTTTTCGCGTCTTACCCGCTCGTTCTGATACTCTTGGTCTCGACCGTCGCCATTTACTTCTACTCTTTTCGGTCCAGCCCACGTGGAAAGGAAACGACCCCGGCATGCACTGAATCGACCAAGTGAATCCGCATTATTCATCAGCTTTAGGCTTCTCCGTAACATGGGGATCGTGAGCGATTCGTTCAAAAAACTCGCGAAGTTTCGTTATATCTACCGGCTTCACCATATGCTCATTGAAACCAGAGGCAGTAGACAGTTGTCGATCCGATAACTGCCCGTATCCCGACATGGCAACCATATAGATATCCTCGAAATGCGGTAGGCGTCGGATCTTGCGTGCTAAGTCGTGACCGGTCATACCTGGCATGGAAATGTCCGAAAAGATTATTTCTGGCGTTACTAAGGTCATCGATTCGAGTGCTGCCAATCCATCTTCTGCTACCTGAACGCGATGTCCCAGCTTCTCGATAAGCCTTGCCATGATCGTGCGCAGCGCTCGCATATCTTCAACCACCAAGACTTGAAAAGAGCGGCTACAAATGGGCCATTCCTTTGCTGAATCCTCGGAGGAGTCGACGACCGTTATCTCTTTAGTCGGATCTGCCAACGGGATGCAAACCGTGAATACGCTTCCCTTTCCTATCCCTGCACTTTCTGCGATCACCGTTCCTCGATGCAGCTCGACGAGAGTCTTAACTAGAGTCAATCCGATCCCCAACCCAGCTTGGCCTCTTCCAAGTGAATCGTCGACCTGGGCAAACATTTGAAATATCTCGCTCAGTCGATCCGCAGAGATGCCGATACCATTATCCTCGACCATCATGGTGGCCACCCCGTTCCCACTTGCGGTTGTGTCGACGCTCAGAGCTAGTTTGATGACGCAACCGTTATCGCTATAACGCGATGCATTGTTGAGTAAATTGGATACGACCTGGATGATCCTGGCCGAGTCGATATTCACCCACATCTCGTCTTGGCAAAAATCTATTTTCAACTCTTGCCCCTTTTCCTGTATGAACATGCCGGAAGCCTCGACGGCTGATTGGACGACCGTCTTCAAATCAACCACCTGTCGATGCAGCGCAATTTTTCCTCGGCCAATACGGGAGATATCCAATAGGTCGTCAAGCAAGCGTATTAGTTGAATGACTTGGCGATCCATTAAGGTTCGGAGTTCTTCATCCTCAGGGCGCAATTGCGACATGCCCATCAGGTCCAAGGCGTTTCGTATTGGCGCCAACGGGTTTCGCAACTCATGCGCTAGCGTCGCAATGAACTCGCTCATTCGACGATTCGTTTCTGAGTTCTTCGTCGCCAATTCAGCTAGCTCATCCTCGTCACGCTTTTGTTCGGTCAGATCTCGCATCACTTTGCTGTATCCAACCAAGTTTCCGTGGTCATCCTTGACGGAACTGGTAATGCCTGAAGCCCAAAATCGTTTTCCACCTTTTCTCATCATCCATCGGTCATCGCTAGCGCTACCTAGCTTTGCTGCTGTTTCGAATTCGACTATTGGGATTCCTATTTCGATTGCTTCGGGAACGAAGATCAATTGGCGAATATCCTGACCTATGAACTCAGCCTCTTCGAATCCCAGCACTTGGAGAACCCCACGATTCCATGTCGTGGCACAACAGTTTTCATCCATTGCAAAGATTGCATAATCCTTTACTTGCTCTACGAACGACCGCAAGTACTGATCTAGCTGCAGGTTATCTGATTCGAGTCGTCGAATACGATCCAAACTTGCTTGCAATCGTGCGTGTTCGGCGCAAATCTGATCAGCCGTACACTCGGCACGTCGTCGATTTTGTTTTAGCAAGTAA
>CAIXME010000313.1 GCA_903920425.1 uncultured Pirellula sp.
ACTTGCTTACCTCGCTCCCATTGATTCACCACCGGATCATCTACGATCCATTCGGGATTATTGAGCTGCATCTGCCCGTCGAACGTGTTGAACTCGAATACAGGCATTTCGGGACATACGCATACCAACAATTCACCGTCCGATCGCCCCATCGCCTTGGCCAAGTCTTGCAGCGAAGTTTTTTGTTCATTGCATATTTCAGGAGTGATGGTTGCTTCACCAGGCCCTCCGAGTCGGGCATCGGGATGCATGTATATCAAATCGCAGCAGAGAGCGAGCAGCGCAGCATCGCCGCGTGCCGCGTTGCGAATATAGCAAACGGTCGAAACGCGATCGTTGGGCAAATTTGAAAAGTACTGCGCAAACCGGATGCTCTCACTGAGATTGCCTCCTGCCGAGTCAACCTCGAACAGAATGGTGTTCACGCTCGGATCCTTGAGCCCCTCCTCCACGGCGCGGATGATCCGGTTGACTTGTCGAGTGGAAATGATGCCTGTCAGATGCACGCGAATCGCAACGCGTGGGCCATCAATCTCAACACGTTGCGAGATGGGGCGAGCTAATTTGAGTGATTGGCTTAACTGATCTCGATCGTTGGCGGTGTGCGCCACCCACCTCCGCTCCGCACTTCGCAACTCCAAGCCAACGAACGTCGCTAATTGGTTCGGTACCGTAAGTCGCGCATTGGCGTTTTCGATATCGTCAATGTCATTCTCAAGCCTTTCGTATTCTTTGGCCGTCGTGTAGCGATAGCTATTGCCATCACCCTTTTGAGCGATTCGAAAAAGAGTCTCATTGGGATCGATCATCGCAAGGACGGCTGCACTTGGAAACGAACTCCGTTTGGCGGCATCCAAATACGCTTGACGCATCGTTGCATCCACTTCAGTCTCGTTGATTGTGGCTTCACCAATCGTCGCATTGGTTGCAATAGCGATCTCTTCGCTCGCCAACGCCACCAGCACTGCATGTCCACAAATCGGATTTGGGATATAAGCGATGCTGCGAATGCGTCCCCCTTTGGGACCGCTCAGCCAACGTGCGATTCCCAGCGCTCTCTCAAACGTCGTACCAAATCCAATCGGTTTCCCCTGTTTGTCTCGATTGGAAACGGTTGCAGGCTCCTGGGTAAATTCCAAAATCACGACAGGACGGTCGTTGCCGATTGGCCTGCTCGCAATACGCTCTAGCGACCCCATCAATCGCGACTCGCTTTCGGCATTGAGCGGAAATTCGACTTTCAGCAAAGTAGCCGTTTTCGGTTGCGCGACGCCACCTTCGTCCCGTGGCTGAGCCATGAGATCACTACCGTACAGACCAATCAAAAGAAAAAAGGCCGACGCCAATGTCAACGAGTTACACGCAGGCTTGAACATGGCTTTAATAGTGGGGTCCTTATGAAATTTCATGGTTAGAGGATTACTTATTCACCATTCGTGCCGTACTGGTGAATCTTGATTTTAACGCCAAAGAGTCCGGTAGGTGTACGAAAAACGCGTCCGTTACGTGGATCCCACTCCGATTGCCACCAACGCCTTTGGCGTACACCGCAAGGCTAAGGCATCAATACGATTTCAACCCTTTTGCCGTCTCGACGAAATTCGATTCCCGCTTGCAGCCCGATCAGGCGCAACGCTTCGTCGACGGTAGCTTTGTTTAGATTCACCTCAATTATCTTCGAGGCCAGTTTTGGGGGCAGCGGCAATGGAGAGATATCCAGTTTCGCTTTGACGGCGAACGCTCGCAAAATTCCTTCCAGCTCGCCGGCGAGTTTTCCACTGTACTGCGCAACGGCTGTTGGTTTCTTTTCAAATTTCTTGACAGGAACAAAGGTTTGCACGAGATCGCGGTGGGCGGCGACGCTGCATTTCACCACGTAATCCTTCCCTTCGCTTTTGCTAACCACTGCGGCTGGCCACTTGGTCCTCCACTGTCGCCAGCGTTCTTCTCCAATACGCTGAATCGCATCCCGCGCGTAGCTCCACGAAACCAGTGCAGCCTCGAGAGCATTTTCGGAATCTTCACTCAATTTGCCGACCTGGATTTGTTGCTGTTCCACGACCAAACACTGATCAAATCCCGAAAGCAAACAAGCACCGATGGTAGCCGGCGTGGCCTTTCGAAAATCAAACGCTCTCCAGATATCATGTTCAACAGGTGCCGCTGTATCGGAACGAATCGAATAGCGTTGCAGATACTCGGCGATGAGGGGAGCCGCTTCTGATTCGGCCGTCCAACGGAATGGAGTTGGATCCAATCGATTCAGCTTGCTGGCAATCGGAGACAAAACTATTTTCCAATGCGCTGCCTCGGCCATGTCCTGCTTTGCCTTGGGCAGAATCATCAAAACACCATCCAGCGGCACAACAACGGCCTCGATCCCTGCCAACGCGCGATCCAGCATTCCTCCGAGCGTTTCCTGTTGCGAGTCGAGTTGAATCAACACATCTTTGGGGATGCTCCTATCGCACCAGATGACAATCTGATACTCCTCTGAAACCATTTCAATTAACGATATCAAGGTGTGCTGAACGGGCTGCTCGAAGGGAGCCTGCAACCATTGCTGCATGGTGATCACAGGACCTGTTAAACAGGGATGCTTTTGGATGTCTTGGCTACATCCATTGGATGTTAACAAAGGATGAAGCATGAAGAGCAATGCAAGCAATGATATAGCGAGAGTTCGCATGCGTGATGTTGTCAAGAATTTTCGCGAGCGTTTCTCGAGAATGGTTTCTTGATGATTGAAGCGATTGAGGTGATTGCGAAGTGCTTGCGTAGCAATTAGAGTGATCATGCATAAGACCATGCGAGCAGGGTAATCGACAAATCGAACGGTAACTCGAGCAAGTATATCTTAAAACACTCGTCTCCATCGTACAGGTTCGGCAAGTATGGCCAGGCTACTTCGATTCTTTGAAAACTACATGGCTCAATGTGAAGCGAATGCAGAAGCATTCACATGCGACGCTTCCAGTTGGATCGAAAAAGTGCGTGCTAATTACGCTCCCAACACGCTGCAACGGCTGCTCACATCGCAGCAAGTTGACATTCGACGTGCAGCAGCGTGGGCACTGAGCCATCTCGGCGACGAATCGCATTTCGTATCACTTGGTGTTTTGCTTCGCGACTCCAGCCGCATCGTCAGGACCTATGCCGATGACGCGCGACGAGCGATCGCTCAACGGACGCAAAGCCCTTGGCATCGCAAGACAGCATCCCGCATCGAACAGCTTCTGGCGGATGGATTGTTCAGACCAGCCACCGAACTGGCGAGCCATTTGGTAGAAGAGGCAGATTCGCGAGCGGATGTCTACATGCTGCGAGCGTGGGTACGTTTTAGCGACGGCGACATTCAACTTGCGGCCGAAGATTGCAAACGAACGTTGGCGATTGACCCGTTCTGTTACCAAGCGTGCGTCGCTCTTGGACAATGCTTGTGGTATTTGGGACGGGATATGGCGGCACGAGAATGCTACTGCGAAGCGGCGAGAATCTATCCAGACTGGGAACCAGCGCGGGCAGCATTAGAGATGCTGCCGAACGATTAGCACCCATCGCTGCATGCGTTATCGCGAAAGGATTTGCCGCGACACCAACAATTGGATAACTTGCTCAGCCAACTCTTCTGCTGGCAGTGCCCCACCGGCTAACTCCAAGTCTGGACGTTCGGGCGATTCATACGGGTCGGATATGCCCGTAAAGTTTTTGATCTTGCCCTCAATTGCTTGTTGATAGAGCCCCTTCGGGTCGCGGGCTATGCAGGTTTCCAACGGCGTGTTTACAAAGATCTCGATAAAGTCGCCAGGCTGGCCATTGGACTCTACCCAACGTTTTACACGTTCTCTGTCCGCTCGATAGGGACTGACGAACGCGGTCAAACAGATCAATCCAGCTGAAGCAAACAATTGGGTGATCGCGCCGACTCGGCGAATGTTCTCTTCGCGATCTTGCGCCCCAAAGCCCAATCCAAAACGGGCAGCAAACTCGGCTCCATGGACTGGCTCTAGAAGATTGGGACCGGCACAAAGCCCGTGTCGCACATTGTCGCCATCAAGAAGAAACGATTGAACGCCTCTCTGAAAGAGCATGTGCTCAACCAAGTTGGCAACAGTACTCTTTCCCGATCCGCTCAAACCTGTAAACCAGACAACGCAACCGCGATGCTGGTTTCGCTCCGCCCTCGCTTGTTTGGTTACGGTTTGTTCGTGCCAAACAACGCGAGGCTCTTGGTTCATTGCTTCTTATCCGTTAGAGAGTTGGTCCAGACGACAGGAACAGTCGCTTGCTAAATACGCGGGTGAAGCCAACATTGTTATTCGCAGACGCTGTACCCGCTAGGCCGATATTGGATATCAGCAAGTTTCCTGCAGTACCGCCGGTCGTTCCTGGATTCGAAGCCCTGAAATTCGCGTCGCTTGGCTGACTTGAGGTCACAGTGTACGTGCCGGTTTCAACACTGGCGAAGGTGTATGCCCCGGTCGAATCCGTAGTCGTCGTTCGCGTAATCGGGGTCGAAGAACCAGACGGTGTACCTGTTAAAGTAACGGTGACTCCAGCGAATCCTGCTTCCGTCGACTGTCCCGTACCATCGTTGTTGCTATCAACATAGATGCGGCCGGAAATCGATGTCGCTTGAGGAAGCGTCAAAGTGGATATCGCCGATGCATTGTTGTTCGTCGATACGGTGTCGTTGGTTGCTGTTACCGTTACCGTGTTCGTGATGTTACCTGAACTAGTCACCGGAACCGATGCTCGGATCGTGACCACGGCCGTCTCGCCTGGTGCCAGGGTTGGAATCGTAACATTGGCTGTGTTGTTGGCTCCCGAAGCAACGGTTCCCGCTGTGGAGGATCCGATGACCGAGGTGCCCGAGACAAAGGTCAAACCTGTTGGCAAGGTGTCGACCACAGAGACCGACGTCGCCGTGGATGGACCATTATTTGTTACATTGAGCGTGTACGTAACCTGACTTCCCGCAGCAACGGTTGCTGGCCCGGATTTGGTAATCGCTACGTCGTTTTGCTGGGTCAATGTCGTTGTTACTGTGGTTGCATTGTTGGTGCTGACCGAGTCAACAGAAGCTGTGTCGGTCGTGCTCACTACCGCACTATTTGCCAACGCCGCGGTCGTACCAGGCAATATCGCAGCAACGATGATGATCGTGTTGTTGCTAGCTGCTGCAGCCAAATTGCCTACCAAGAACGTGATATTGTCGGGATTGGACGACGTCGTATCGGATGCCGACGCTGGAATCGTTACTGCGGTTCCATTGACCGTCGCGCTGATCACGCGAATCCCATCTGGGATATCATCCACAACTTGAACACCAATCGCATCCGATGGTCCGTTGTTCGTTGCGGTCATCGTGTAGGTAATCGTATTGCCCGACACGGCTGTGGTCGGTGCACTCTTGGCAACGGCAAGGTCCACAGAGCGTGGTGCAGTTGCTGCAATGGTGCTCGTATTGTTGGTGGTTACCGTCTCAATGTTGGTCGCGGTATCTGTAGCGGCAATCGTTGCAACGTTGGAGAATGTTCCTGTCGTGCCGGCCAAGACCACACCAACAATAGTAATCGTGGTTTGCGATCCCACGCCAACCGCTAGGTTCCCAACATCGATGGTGATGTCGTCGTTGTTGGCGGCTGTGGTGTCTTGTGCTGTTGCTGGAATCGTGACGGTATCGGTGTTATCGCTCGATATGGCGCTGATGATCCGAATGCCATCAGGCAGATTGTCGGTGACCCGAACGGTGGTCGCGTCAAACGGTCCGTCGTTCCTGGCCAGAATGGTGTACGTAAACGTCGAGCCAGGTGCCGCAACCGCAGGGGTTGCTGTCGACGCTGGATTGGTAACGATCGACTTAGTAACTACCAAATCGATGTTGCGTTGTGCGTTCGCTCCAACTTGGCTCGTGTTATTGGTCGTTACGGGATCGCTATTTTCGGTTGTATTTGTCGAAGCAATCGATGCGGTATTGGTGAATATACCTGCGGTGGTCGCCAACACGACTGCGGTGATCGTGATCGTTGTTTGGTTGGTCGAACCAACCAGCAATTCACCTACCAAAACCGTGAGGTCGTCGGGATTAGAAGCGGTTGTATCTTGTGCGGATGCTGGAATCGTGACGGTGTCGGTATTGTCGCTGGATGTTGCGGTTAGAATCCGAATACCATCTGGAATATTATCCGTAACGTTGACCGTTGTTGCTCGCGATGGACCGTCGTTTCTCGCAACGACCGTATAAGTGAGTGTTGTACCTGGAGCCGCAACAGGTGGCGTAGCCGTCGACGCAGGGTTGGTTACCACCGTCTTCACAACGGCGAGATCGTTGACTAACCGAACTGGCAACGCCAAAGTGGATGTGTTCGCGAGCGTCGTCAATTCATTACCTAGGCCAGCAATGGTTACCACATTGCTCAAAGCTGCCGGGGAACCCGTTCCAGTCGGTATCGCCAACACCTCTGCTACGATCGTAATCGTTCGCTGGGTAGTCGTGCTGCCAGCTAACGTTCCCACGGTAATCGAGATGTCGTCTGGATTGGTTGCGGTGGTATCCGATGCCGTGGATGGAATGGTTACAGTGTCACCTACATCGCTGGATGTGGCCGTGATAACTCGCAACCCATCTGGAATGTTGTCTACGATGGTGACGCCCGTTGCAGGCGAGGGTCCATCATTTCTCGCTGTGACGGTGTAAGTAATAGTAGAGCCAGTTGGCGCAACTGTCGCTGTCGAGGTTTTCGCAATGGTCAAGTCGAATTGAGGTACCAACCCGATGTCAAAGCTCAAATTGGTGTTCGCATCTGAGTCGCCGTCAGTGGTCGGAGCTGTACCCGACGCGAGAGTTACGAGCGAGGTAACAACGCCCGTGCCGACAACTGCTACCCCTTTGTTGGCATTGTTGGGCTGACTGCCCGGAGTCGTGGAGCTGACCACCGATCCAACAGCGGCACCGCCGGTGAGGAACTGGCTGCTTGGAATCACTACAAAGTAGCTACCAGGTAGCAAGTTGGTAAACGTGTACACGCCACTACCATTGGTCGTAGTCGTGATAGGAACGTTAGAACTATCCAGTGTGGCGATGTCTGTGCCCGCATTGAATACACCATTGTTATTGGTGTCAGAGAAGAGCTGGAGAGTTACACCCGACATTCCCAATTCTGCAGGAGACGTCGAGTCGAATAACCCGTTATTGTTTCGGTCTGCAAACACTTGATTACCGATCGTCATCGGGGCCAAGTTGGCAATGTTGTTGGTGATTACCGAGGGACCGTAGGTGGCAATGTTGTCGATGATCGCATCGGCAGCATCGGGAC
Organism: uncultured Pirellula sp.; assembly: GCA_903920425.1. Classification (GTDB taxonomy): domain Bacteria; phylum Planctomycetota; class Planctomycetia; order Pirellulales; family Pirellulaceae; genus JBKCUI01. The sequence goes on from CAIXME010000313.1 coordinate 7,320, forward strand.
CGGTGACGCTGAATGTCAACGCTCCAACGCTTGTGAACGTTGCACCTGTTCCACTACTGGTTGTGAAGCTCGAAAAGGGGACATCCAAAGTCGCCGAAGGTGATGCACCGGATGTCGTTGGAATCGCAACCGTTACCGACGAAGCATTGGCCCCGCTGTTGACGGTAATGGTGATCGATGTGCCAGCTTCACCGCCGATTGCAAATCGGAATCCTTCGGCTGCACCGGCCGATGTTAAATCGACTCCGCCCAATCCGTTGGTCGCCAGAACTTGAGCGTTGCTATCCGCACCGTCGTACGACAGTGTTCGCGTACCGTTTGCACCAGCACCCACATCGAATGCCAAGTAGTTTGTTGTCGACGGCGTATCCGCTTGCATGGAAATCGTTCCAGCAGTCGCGTCTACAAACATATCGCGCTCACCACCGATCGCTTCGGTGGCACTCGTCGCAGTAAAAGTAGGGGTAGAGCCAGGAGACGACGCGCTCACGGACTGTGCCGTCGTATCGAAGGTGTCGATGGTGGTTAGAGACACACCCGCGATTTGCGTAGGTGTTACCACGATCGTCTGCACACGCTGCGATGGTCGTTGAATCAATCCCGTCGGTGTCGTGGTTTGGACGAGGTAATATATTCCTGCCGTGTTTACGCTGAACGAGTAGTTGCCCGTTGTCACAGCCGAAGTGGTCGTGCCCGAAGCGATATCGTCGCCTCCGCCATTATCGTATGTTCCATTACCACCGTCGCGGAACAATGCGATACCAACCCCAGACAATCGCGGATCGGAACCATCGATCGCATTGTCGGTCAAATCTTGAAATACCGACCCAGTAATGTTGGCCGCCATCAGTTGGCGCCCTTCGAGCATTTCCACTCGCAGCTTGCGTTTGGCTCGCGCTTTGTCCATTGACGACTTGCGCTCCGCGTGCGAACCGCTCAACATTTCATAGAGTCGATTTAGTAGACCTGCCATCGTCGTCAATGCTCCATCCTGGGCTCGGCAACAGAGACTACCGCGTACTCGACCGTTTTTGATCGTACGCTTTCGGCTTCCCTGCCTACCGTTGTACTTATTGAAATTGCGCCTCGAAGAAAGGCCTCAGTGATTGAACGAGTCTGGGCCAAAAGGATTTGTTAACCCTCTCAGCCCAAGATGTTCTCTTTGCGATTTGCTAGCGTTCTAGTTACCAGCGGTACTCGCCACCGAGGCTCAACCCCTGCACCCAATAATCGGTTTCTCGGAAGGCAAACCTGGGGTTCAAGAATGCAGTTTGTGTAGGATTCTCTGGTGGCAACAGGTTTGGATTAACGGTTGTATCGATTTGGTCCCCTGGGCGAACTACGTTGCTCCAGTAGATGAACGAGTACCCTGCGGTTAGTCGCAAGTGTTGCGTCACTTGGTACCCAAGCGTCGCTCCCAACTCAGGTGCTATGCCGAATTGGTTTCGGTCGTAGGTACCGATGTTGGTTCGTTGTGCTAGCAATCCGCCGTTGGCCGCAGTGGTCACACCGTTTTGCGTCGTTGTGGTCGTTCCATCGATTTGGACGCGTTGGCGAGTGTTGCCAATTCCAAGTCTCATGAGCATATCCAGCGACCAGTATCCACGTCGTCCAGCCCATTGCACGCCCAGCTCCGCACCGTTGAATTGGTTCAAGGTTCGGAAGCGATCGTTTAGTACAAAGCTACCAGGATTGTTTGTATTGAGCGAAGTCAGGTCTTCCTGAATGCTGAGCCCTTCGTTGAGCTGGTAGTATCGCCAGCCTAACGTTGCGTCGATTCGGGATTGCGATGGAACAGGGCCGCATGCGATCGGTGAGAAACCGCATCCGCTGCTGCAGCACAGCAATCTCTTGAATCGAACAGCTGCACCATCCAACTTGGAAGTTGCCTCGGTCCGAACTCGGCCCGATAGCAATCCTGGATACGAAACCAATTCGGAGTCTTCTAGACCTGTGACAGCATTGTAAAATGGCCGAGCCAAGATATCTGCACCATTGGACTGACGGTCGAACGATTCGGTTCGTGTGCCGAAGCCCAAGTATTCACCTTCGATGCCAAGATTTGGATTGTTTGCAAACCACCAGCCGAACCGAACGCGTGTCCCGCTCATTCGATCGCTGAGGATATCGTTGTTTCCACCGTAGAGGGTTGTAGCAAGCGGTAGAACACCAGCGAGGTTTTGTGCGGTTGGTACCGGTGATGTCGTTACCAATGCGGGAGTCTCCATGCCGGATTGATACCACATCAAGTATTCAACACTGGCCCAGCCATGCGATGGCAAGCAAATGCAAAGTTGACGTCCATCGAATCCACCAGGATTGCAGAGGTCGAAGCCCAATGGACTTGGTCCGCACGAATCACCGCAGCTGCTGCATCCGCCGCCGCCGCAAGAGGTGCAACCACCGCCGATTTCGGCGAGCCCTTCATTCGGGTCGTACGATTCTCCGAGTACAACACTTTCAGGTTCGTAGTCGTACACCACTTCCTCGCCCACAGTTCCCGTGTCCCCTTGGGAAATCAGGCTTTGGTGCGACACCGGTCTGCCGGTAGGACGATTCGGTCTCGGTACCGAACTTGATCGAGCAGGCACGACGCTACCTTGAGCGACGCGAACTGAGGGGGTGCCTGAGCGACCTGACGCTTGACCTTGACCGAAGGCATTGCCACCGGCAATCGTCATTGCGAGTAAGAGGGCGGTTAAGCGATTCACGACTGTCACTTCCATGTTTTGAGGCCGGAGACTTGCGTCGAACGTGCCTGTCGACGCAAGTGGAAATCTTTACCCAAACGGAATATCTATCCCGTTCTCTGTGTATCGAACCGCCCACGCCGCAGACTTAAGCTGTTCCTAAAATATTTCCCAGGAAGAAAAGGTCGCCCAAACCACCCAAACACCCGTGTGCCATCCAGCCAACCAAACTAAACACGATTGGCACCTCTCTCTATTTCCCTATCGCCGTGTGTCCCGTGGTGTCTCGTGGCTCATGCTGTTGCTCAGCCTGCGGCTTCATAGCAATCGCCGCCTTCACATCAAGCGGCCCTAAGACTTGATCGTCGGCAACATGCCCACGCGAGGAAAGTGGCAATCGAGGTCCGAATCGTGGGCCATCATCTATTGCACTCCGGCGGTCATTTCGATCGCTTCGTCTGCTAGCAAACACGCGACTCCTTCATCCACAGGGTAGAACCACATTCCGTTTTCACTAACTAGACCTTGCGATGGAACTTGAGAAATAGTACGACCCATAACATTCATTAGTTTCGCATCGCGAGAAAGCTGAACAAGTCCGTTGATAACGGATTGGGAAGCGACAAAGAGCTTCCCGCCAGATCGCGGACAACGCAAATGTTCCAGTACCCACTCCGGCAAAACCATGTTGTTCTCCAATCGCAACCGCTCCTTGTTCATAAATGGACTGTTGATCTTATGTGCTGGTTGGCTATTGGAATTCAAAGCGATGGCGTTCCAGGCGGTTTTGCCTAACGCCAACCCGACGCAGCCCAACAATAGCGACACCGTCCCCAATGGAACGCTGGTCTCGACTTTTGTTGACCGAACAGGACAACCCTACGGACGGTACATCGTAAACGAAACCATGCAGGTCGTCGCTTATGAATTTCAGCCGGTGAAAGAAAAAGTCTTTGTACCCAAGACCGTCACTGAGAATAAAACCACAGTTCAAGTTCAATACGTTCCGGTCTATTCTTACCAGCCGCAACTGCGCAATGTCTACACTTGGAATCCATTCGCAAGCCCGCAACAGGTATGGGAGAACGTTCCGGTTGTTCAGTACCAAACGAACTATGTGCAGGTGAACCAGCCGTTTACGTACCAGAAATACGAAGAACAAGAATTGACCAAGATGGTGCCTGTGCTAGTGCCTCAGGCTCGGCAAGTACCGAAGATGGTGGATCGTCCGCTCGGCACCTCCAGCAATGGGGGCAACATGATGGCCGCCAACCCGCAGACCAATACAATCGCCTCGGCAGCTAACTCCAATTTGTATCAACAAACTGCATTAGCATCGCAAGCGAATCGCAACGTTTCCAATTTCCCGACACGCCCGATCGACTATTACACAGGTACCACCCCGTACGCGGGCGCCAATCCTTATGCGGGCAACTATGCGGGCAACTATGCGATGGCAGCCAACGCCTCCAACGCTTTTGCTCAAGCGCCAGCTGCCTATTATTTACCAGCTAACGCGACCGCCATCGGCAGCCCAACAAATCCGGCAAACGGATACAACGCCATGGCCGCAAACAATATCCAGCCCACGAGAACGGTACTCCCGACCGTACCCGTTACCCCGAATGGATATGCAAACACCAACGGCAATCCGGCGATGGCCTACGCAGGATCTCCCTACGGCTCCAACCCATACGGCTCTACCCCATACGGAGCCTATCCCTACGGAACAACGCAACCGTACAACAACATGGCAGCCCGGCCGACGTTTTCCCTCGCTAACCTTACCGCATTACAAGGAAGCTTGTTCGGCTCGTCGTTTGTCAATTCACAAAGCACACCTACTTACATGGCTTCCAACACAGCGGCAGGCCAGCCTTACGCATCGGGAAATGGCATGAGCGGCAGTGAGTTTCGTCCAACGACAAACCCGTACGCTTCTACGAACTACTCGGCCAATCCCAACGGTACCAACCCGTACATGGCGCCTCAAAACACTTGGGGTGTGACACCGACCAATACCTATCGCGATCCAATACAGGGCGGCATGCAAGCGACAGAGTTGCGTTAGATCCACTGCGATGGCAGAACGCGAGGCGGACTAAGCTGCAACGCGGCATCCGTCTCTGATGTTATTCCATCGTCGAGCGATTAGATGTGAGCCAATGAGGGGCGGCCAATGCTATGCACTTCAAAGCCATGCTTCACCAAGTTCTCGCGATCGAGGATGTTGCGTCCGTCAAACACGAACGCAGGTCGTCGCATTCCTTCGAAAACGCGAGTCGCATCGACAGTCTTGAACTCGTCCCATTCTGTTAGCACCGCAATCGCGTGCGCGTCCTTGGCAGCTGCGTAAGCATCGGTTGCAACCGTGACGTTCGCATCGATGAGTTTTTTGTGCTTATCGGACAACCCACCTACTAGGTCTGCGAAAGCCATTTCCAACTCGGAACGGATTTGCGACTCAGGAACCCGAGGATCGTAGATGACGAGCCGTGCGCGCTCTTCGAGCAGGTCTCGACAGACATGGATCGCCGCGGACTCACGCGTATCGTTGGTATCTTTTTTGAACGCAAATCCCCAAATGGCGATCTTCTTGTCCGAGACGGTATTAAACATGGTCCGTACGATACGTTCGGAAAAGCGTCGCTTCTGATAGTCATTCATCACTACCACTTGCTCCCAATACTGAGCAACCTCACGCAACCCAAAGTGTTCGCAAAGGTAGACCAAATTCAAAATATCCTTTTGGAAACAAGAGCCGCCAAAGCCGACGGATGCCTTTAGGAATTTTGGACCGATTCGCGAATCGGTACCGATGGCGCGGGCTACTTCATCTACATCCGCACCTGTTGCTTCGCACAACGCAGAAATCGCATTGATCGAAGAAACGCGCTGGGCAAGGAATGCGTTGGCAGTAAGTTTGGAGAGTTCACTACTCCAGAGGTTCGTAGTTAAGATACGTTCCCTAGGAATCCACCGTGCATACACTTGAACGAGGCGTTCCACCGCTTCTTTGGATTCGCCTCCGATGAGAACGCGATCGGGATGCAGCAGGTCTTGAACGGCTGTTCCCTCTGCCAAAAACTCCGGATTGCTTAATACGTCAAACGTTGCTCCCTTGGCTGCGCTATTCAAGATCCGCTTCACGGCCTCGGCTGTGCGGACAGGCAGCGTTGACTTCTCCACGACAATTTTGTGACCTTGAGAGCATTCGGCGATCTTGCGTGCGCATTTCTCAATGAATTCCAGGTTAGCGGCACGCCCCGCACCGATTCCAAAATACTTGGTTGGCGTGTTCACTGCGATAAAGATAATGTCCGCTTCGCTGATAGCTTGATCCACGTTCGTCGAGAAACGCAAATTTCGCCCTCGCGCCTCTTGTACGACTTCATCAAGCCCCGGTTCGTATACGGGCAAATCAGACGAATTCCATTGATCGACGCGTGTTTGATTGAGATCCACGACATGGACATCGATATCAGGACACTGCTTGGCGATCATGGCCATCGTTGGACCACCAACATAACCGGCACCGATACAGCAGATCTTTAGCGATGAAGGAGTCGTATTCATTGTGTATTCATTGATTCGGCGAAGGAAGAATGGAGACGAGCCGCTTTATGCTAGTTGCTCTACCATCGTCTGTTGATCGGTAACGCACACCAGAATTGCATTCCGGAGTGCACGGTGGTTCGTGCATGCGGATTGTGCTTGTTTTAACGGGCGGTTCGGAACCAAAGCGACGGCAAAACGATGCCCAATCGTTCGAGTCGCGGCAAAATCGCGTCGTCGATCGATCGCTGCTCGGCCGCCGACAAGAGCCAATCAGTTCGACTGATCAATACCAAGGTAGTGGCCAGGGCAATCGAGGCTGGCACGCACCCAAAAGCAAGCGTAATGGGTAACATGCAAAACCAGATGGACGCAGACCCCAACGGAACTCCAGCCCGATGCATTGCCAACAACGTCATGGCCAAGATAGCACCGCCTGCGATCGAGGTTGCGAGCATTGCTCCGTACAGAGAATAGGCGGGAACCAACCATAGATTGAGGACAACATTGATTAGCAAGCCTATCGCGATGATCAGGCCAACGGTTTTGCCTTTTTCAGCGCACCAGAAGTAGTTTTGCATCAGGAAAGCAATTGCGGCAAAGCAACAATGCAACATCGCTTGTGGCATGATACTTAAACCATCTGAATACTTGCCGTGCAGAATGGTATTGAATAAAAACGGAGCCACAGCCAGTGATGCAACCGACAGGGACATAAAAAATAACGTTCCGAATTTGAATGCCAATCGCATGCCATCGGCAACTTGTTTGCGACGACCAGCTTCCCAGTCAGAGGCCAAGTATGGTAACAAAATGCCACTGATCATGAATGTCAAGCTGGACAGCAAGACAGGCATGATTCTACCGCTGTGGAACTGACCTACTAATGCGCGGCCTTGCTCTGCGCTTTCCGATGCCAAATACAACAGCATGTACCGGTCGATCACATCGAATAGATTGGTGAGCAAATTCATACACCAAATGCTGAAAGCAAAGGGCAGAACTCGACTCCACATATCTCTTGCCGGCAACTGTGACACGTTGGACGCTTCTACGCTTTTCCAATCTCTCAAGATTGGGAGTGCAGGCAAAACGCCAGCCAAAGCTGCAATCGCAAATGCCACGACGAGAACACGCCAATCGTTGTACACCCACAAGCCACCTAAACTTGCAACGGTGAATACCAGAGAATTGCAGGTATGCATGGCCGAGACCACGCGAGCTTTGCGCAGTCCGCTCAGCAACTCCGTCAGCGTATTGAATAGGATTACAGCGCACAGCGCCAACGCTATGGTAATCATTGTCGCACGCGATAACGCATCGCCAAAAATCAAACTGCTACTGCCTTGTGAATCCAACACCAGCCAGAGGCAACACGTCAGTACGCCCAACAGCGAAAACAGACCGGTCCGTTTTAGAAACAGATTCAATTGCCCGCTGCTCCGATACGACTCAACCATGCGACCAAAAGTACCAGGCAAGCCAAGGACGGCGAGCGGCGCAGCCAAGACAAAGAAACTCGACGCCAACGCCCACATACCGAGTTGATTGTCTGTGAGAAAGCCACAGAGCACGATGTTGCGGATGAACCCAACGGCCCTTTGCAACACGTTGGCCACCAACATGAATGACAATCCCGACACAAGCGAATCGGCAGCCAGCTTTGCTTCCGCTTCGGAATGCGCTTGATTTGGCTCAGGGATCGCTATGGACATTCAAAAACAATCGAAAATGGAAAGGGCATCGAATGCAACGTTCGGAAAGGGTGGCATCCAAATTGGCCCATAGCAAACGAACTGCAGCGTATGGCAGTCATTATCGGGTGGTGTGGGCAATCTTTAGCGAGGTTGCCGATTATGATGTTGCGTTACGAATATGCACATCGCTTGCCAAACACCTATTTTAACCATTGTGCGGCTTGTAACGCATAATAGCTCAGCACGCTGCTCGCACCGGCGCGACGAAAAGCCAGCAAGCTTTCCAGTACACAATCCTTTTCCTGGATGGCTCCATGGAGACTCGCGCATTTGAGCATCGCATACTCTCCTGATACTTGATACGCCGCGACAGGGACGTGGAAAGCATCGTGGATTCGGCGAATGATATCGAGATAAGGCATACCAGGCTTGACCATGACAATGTCTGCTCCTTCGCTCAAATCGAGAGCAACCTCACGCATCGCTTCATCGGAATTGGCAGGATCCATCTGGTAAGTCTTCTTGTCGCCACCACCCAAACTAGGAGCAGAGCCGACTGCATCCCGGAACGGACCATAAAAAGAGGATGCATACTTGGCCGCATACGACATCACAATCACATCTTGATATCCGGCTCCATCGAGCGCACGGCGTATCGCTCCAATTCGGCCATCCATCATGTCTGAGGGCGCAATCACGGTGGCACCCGCGGCAGCTTGATTTAACGACTGTTGACACAGTATCTCGACGGTCTCGTCGTTGACGACATATCCATTTTTCAGGAGTCCATCGTGACCGTGCGTTGTATAAGGGTCCAAGGCGACATCGCAAACGATTCCAATCGAGGAACCTACTTTGTCGACGATGGCACGCGTTGCTTTGCAGATTAAGTTATCAGGGGACAACGCATGCACTCCGTCGTCCGATTTGAGGGAAGGTGGCGTCACCGGAAACAATGCGATCGAAGAGATGCCAAGATCAACTGCTTTCTGGACTGCTTCAGTAGCCAAATCGATGCTGAGTCTTTCAACCCCGGGCATCGACGCGATAGGCTGCCGCTGATTTTGCCCCTCAATTACGAAAAGCGGCCAAATCAAGTTACTCGCAGAGAAATGCGTTTCACGCAGCATTTCGCGCACCCATGGCCAGCGTCTGGTACGTCGCATGCGAGTTCCAGGATAGGATCCGAGCCAATTGAGTTCAGCCATCGCGATTGGTGCCATCCCCAAGTAAGGGATCAGGTAGAAAAAAGGTTGAGAACGGGATAAACTATCGCAATAGCAGAATATATCCTTCCCTGTATTGCAAGATGAGGTTGTCCCATGTTTCGTTCGTTTGCCAAGTTCACCTGTGCGGCAATTCTCGCATCTTCCTCGATGACCGCCGCAACCGCGGTGGCTCAGGACGCTAGTGCAAAGGACAAAACCGTCATTCGCAATGAAAGCACCCCACCAGCTAGCCTGCCTGCCGGCGAGGGATGGACTTCTCTATTCAACGGCAAAGATCTTTCGGGATGGAAGCAACGAAACGGTTGGGCCGTATACCGAGTCGTCGGTGACACGATCCAAGGAACGACTGCGAACGAAAGTCCAAACTCCTTTCTTTGTACCGAATCGGATTTTGCTGACTTTGAACTCCGTTTCGAAGTTCAAGTAGACAACGCACTCAATTCGGGCGTTCAAATTCGATCCAAGAGTCTGGCGGAAAAGGACAATGGCCGCGTCCATGGACCGCAGGTCGAAATCGAAGCAAGCCCAGGTGAATCGGGTTACATTTATGGTGAGTCTACGGGTCGCAACTGGATATCGCCCACTCAACCGCCACATTCTCAACTCAAAAACAACCAATGGAACCAGTACCATATTCGCGCCGTCGGTACGCGCATCCAAACATGGATTAACGGTACTCTGATCGAAGACATCAACGACCCACAATCCCACCTCAATGGGTTTATCGGACTTCAAGTTCACGGAATCGGCAAAGACCAGGGGCCGTTCCAAGTCCAATGGCGAAAAATCGAAATCCGCGACCTTAGCAAGAAGTAGCATCCCGCTACTTTCGAATTGCGATCCATCCTTTAACCACCGAATCTATTCGTGCTCCACGTTACCGCAGACATGTCTACTCAACGAACCATTATTCTTGGATCCGCTGCCGCGGCAGTTTTGCTCATGGTGATGGGCTGCAGCCCTCAGAAAGCACCCAGCAAGCACGAACCAAACTATCTCTACGCATCCGCGCTCGGCAAAGCTGAAGACACGGTACTGGACCAGCCTTTATCGGATTCTCAAGCTCTGCTGACAGAGTGGTTTGGAACTCTGGACGAACCGGCATTGCCTCCTTTGTTCCAAGATGATGACTACAAAGACTTGCTCTCCATCGACAAATTGAAAGTCGCAGCGGGTCCTCCTGCGACCACACCTGAACCGGGCACAACAGGTCTCTATCGCCAACTCTGCGCATCCTGTCACGGCGAATCCGGCCAAGGGCGCGGACCAGTTGCGGCATCCCAAAACCCTTATCCCCGCGAGTTTCGTCACGGGCTGTTTAAGTACAAGAGCACACCTCGTCGGTACAAAACACTGAAGTCCGATATCGCCAAACTATTGCACAATGGCCTGGCCGGTACGCAGATGCCTAAATTCGACAAACTGACTTCATCACAAATCGATGCACTGGTGGAGTATGTCGTTTTTCTATCCATTCGTGGAGAGTTTGAACGGAAACTTTTGTACAACGCCGCTTACGAATTAGATCTGGAAAAGGACCGTGTCTACAACGTTGCGTTCGTGAACACGTCGGATTCGGAATCCAAAAAACAACTTGATGGCCAACTCGAATCCGCAACTGAGATTTTGACCGAGATCGCGGATCTTTGGGTCGAATCTCCAGAAAGCGTCGAAGAATTTGAACTTCCCGATTTTCCACTAGTTGGATCCGAAACCGACGAGAACCGATCGGAGCTTCAGGAATCGATCGCCAAAGGAAAACTGCTCTTTGCAAGCGAAGGCGCTGCATGCTCAAAGTGCCATGGCACTACCGGGAACGGGGAAGGGCCGCAACTTCCTGACTACGACGATTGGACAAAGGACTGGACTGTGAAAATTGGAATCAAGCCAACCGACTTGGATGGTTTGACAGGCCTGATGGCACTGGGCGGGATGAAGCCGCAGCCCATCAAACCGCGCAACCTCATCGAAGGAAAATTCCGCGGCGGCCGAGAGCCGATGGATATCTACCGCCGAATTCGATATGGTATCGTTGGCTCCCCCATGCCCGCTGCATCGATCGTGAAATCCAGCGAAGAGAAAGGCTTGACCGAAGATGACGTGTGGCATTTGGTCAATTACGTTCTCTCGATCGCAGAGCCTCCAACTGATCAGTGATTGTTCCCTAAAATCACTACAACCACTACGATCGTTTGCCGACTTCTGAAAGTCGGCAGGCGAGCGGGCTGTTCTTTTTTGGCACTCCGGAGACTGACCTACCGTTGTCAGGCTCGGTTCTTTGCGCATGTCGTTCATCGAACGCTTGAGCTGCATTCAGTCTCCGCAGCTGAAACATTGGCAGCATGTCTACTACGTCAACGCACAACGGTTCTATCGTTCCTCCATTCGCACCCGCAGGTCCGGCAACATTCGATGGGATCGAAGTCGACTTTATCGGTTCGCGATACGGACAAGTAACCGAAGTCAATCGAGGCGGCTGCGGACAAGTATTGAGAGCGTTTGACCGCGAGCTACAACGCCATGTCGCCATCAAGCAAATTTTGCCTGAGATACGAAATGCTCGCGATGCAGAAGCGCGATTCCTAAACGAAGCCCGTATTACCGCTCGACTTTCTCATCCGGGGATCGTCCCCATCCACGACTTAGGGTACGGATCGTCATCCGGCGCCCCCTTTTATGCGATGAAATGGCTTCAAGGGACTACGCTTATCGAGTGTATCCAAACGCACCATGCGATTTCGAATCGAGTCAAAAAGCAACGCAGTCTGCGTCAGTTATTGACTCGATTCCTGAGCGTGTGCCAAACCGTCGCTTATGCACATAGTCAAGCTATCGTTCACCGCGACCTGAAACCATCCAACGTCTTCATCGGCGAGTTTGGCGAAACGAGCGTACTCGATTGGGGCATTGCGAAAGATCTGAATCTGGCTCCAAACAGCTCGCTGGAATCCTCCCTCGATTTCGGCCTCCCTACGTTACCTACGGACGAACACCTAACCCGGATGGGGACCATTTTAGGAACCGATGCGTACATGTCCCCTGAACAAGCAAATGGGGATTCTCGGTTGGTAGATCGCAGGTCGGATGTGTTCTCTCTAGGAGCGATACTGTACGAGATCCTTTCAGGCTGTTCACCTTTCCAATGCGAAACTTCGTTTGAAACGATACAGCATGTAAAGCGGGCTGAATGCGTCCATGTCCGAAAACTAGCTCCCAGCATTCCGCGTGCTCTCGCGGCCATCTGCCACAAAGCAATTTCCAAAAAGCCGGAGGATCGATACTGCGAGGCAGGTGCACTCGCGTCAGACATCGAAGCTTACCTGGCGAACGACCCCGTCCAAGCTCAT
>CAIXME010000314.1 GCA_903920425.1 uncultured Pirellula sp.
CGACATTCTTACACTGGCTGGCAAGCCACCGACTCGCGGCTTCGGCGGACGGTTCTATTTCTACAACGAAAAGACACAAGCGATTCCAGTCGATGGCGACTTGGTGGTCTACGGTTTCGACGATACCTTCAAAACCAAAGGTACCGAAGACCTTAACCTTGCGGATAAACGCTTTCGATTCACCGCGGAGCAGTTTACAACGCACTTCACCGAAGGTGACTTGGGTGCATCCTATAGCGTTTGGATCCCGTGGGACGAAGCATACGGCCCTCAAAAGAAGATCATGCTCATCCCGACCTTCTTGACCAAAGAAGGGCGTTTGATTCGTGGGTCTGCCGCAAACCTCAACTTGCCGGGCAAAGAACACAATCCAAACGAAGGCGTGATTCAACAAACCTCTGCGGTGATCCCGACCGCGCTGCCTGGCCAGGTCTTCGATATGAGAAAGCAAGCAGCCAACGTCCGACCTGGATCGTTAGTGCCTGGCGCCGACGGAATCAGCAACGGAATTCACTCGACGAACAGCAACAACGGGATGAGAACGACGACCATTCAAGTTGATCCCAACTCGCTGATGCGCAGGAACGGTTCGCCTGTCCAACAAGCGTCATCGCTCGATGCTGATCAAGCCAACGCCGTAAGCAATGCTTACGCTCAGCTGCCAATGAATGGCGCTAGTCCAAACCTACTCGCACTTGCTGAGCAACCTGGGACTTTATCCTATCCACAGCAGCTTCCAGCGAACTCGATACCGGCAACAGCAGCAACAACTGCAGCGACTACAAGTACCAATACGGTTCAGAACAAGGGCTTCTTTACACCGCCGACGTCGATGCCGCTGAATCAAACCGCCATCAAGATCAACAACTCTAGCGGTTGGGCTCTGCCCGAATATCCTCCGATGACTTGGCAAGGACTGTCACCTCATTCCGCACCGAATCAACTCCAGGCTCCAGCTTCACCAAACGCTCAACCAGGCGCTTCTCGGATTCAGTAGCTACTTGGCCTTGAAGAACGATCGACTCACCATCGAGGGAGGCTGTCACGCCCTTGAGCTTGGTGGGTAGCGGAATGCGACCAAGGCGAGCTTGGGCTTTGACGCCGCCGCCAATGGGTTCGCGTGCGTTAGGTCGATCTGCTTCAATGTCGGGCTTCACCACGATCCGGATCTTGTTTTTGCCTTGAGCAGAATTTCCGCGGCCGCCGCCACCGCCGCCAAGTCCGCCTAATCCACCGAGGCCGCCCAGGCCTCCAGCTCGCCCCATTCCGCCAAGATTTCCAATACCAAAGGTCTGCGTGCCTCCGGCCCCACCTGCGCCTGTAGCAGCATTGCCTCCAAACGCGTTGGCACCGAACGGACTAGCACCAGCAGCTTGGTTATTGGAGCCGGCAACGCCTCCACCTGATAGCGTGCTTGGCGAAGCAAACGCCTTGGAGGCTGTTACGTTGGAGAACTCAATCACAGGCGTGCCAGTGATCCCCGGTCCACCGAACGATCCCGGTAATTTTTGTCCATTCGCACCCGTTGCTCCCGTATTCTGGGCTAAACCCGTGAGTCCCGTTGTCCCCGTCTGGCCAGCGGTCCCACCGGTTTGCGGTGTGCCAAAACCGGTCCCACCTCCAGTGGTCGTTTGCCCCATCGCCGACGAGCCTGAAATAGAAACAGCTACAACAACTCCACACCAAGTCATTTTGTTGTTTATGCGTCTCATCATGGTTTCCATGGCCCTGTTTGGAGCTTGCGGTGACTAAAGCGGTCCGGTTCTTTATTATCTGCGAGAAATTCGACTGAGAGCAATGCATGCATTGCCATTTTTGTATCGATTTTCCGACATTCCTGTCTAGTATCGAATGCTCCTACAATAATGCTGGACAACAAACGATCCAGTGAGCTTTGAGCCGCATGCGCTGATTGCTCGTAAAATGCATCATCTGATATCTGTTCCGTTTTTAACGACCGCACTTCTCTCCAACGCAGCATGTTCCCATTGTGACAGACAACCAAACCAAGTCCGTAATCATTATCGCAGGAACTCGCCCCGAGGCGATCAAAATGATTCCGGTCTTTCGCGAACTGCAGAAATCGGCAACCCTAAGGCCGATCTTTCTATCGACCGGGCAGCACCGTGAAATGCTCGATCAAGTGTTTCAGGCTTTCGCATTTACACCCGACTTCGATCTGCATTTAATGCAGCCTGGTCAGACGCTGCCTGACTTAACTGCTCGCGCTCTTATCGCCATCCATGCATTTCTGGAAAAACAAAAGCCCGACGCGTTGCTCGTGCAAGGAGACACGACAACGGTCTTGGCAGCATCATTGGCCGCAGCTTACGCTAAAGTGCCGATTGGACATGTCGAAGCTGGACTGCGAACATACGATCTGCAGTCACCTTTTCCTGAGGAGATGAACCGACGGCTTACGTCCCCTCTGTGCCGTTGGTCGTTTGCACCTACCGAACGCAGCAAGCAGAACTTGCTGCGAGAAATGATTCCACCGGCTAGCGTTTTTGTGACGGGCAACACCGTGATCGACGCGCTGCTCTGGATGCGAGATCACGTGAGAAAGCAGCCCGAGTCCGTGGAATCTCGATTGAAGCGATTGGGAATCCCTGCTGGTTTCTGCGAACGTTTCTTCTCCACAGCCAACCACCCTAACAAGAAACCGAACAAGTGGATCTTGGTTACCGGCCATCGGCGCGAGAGTTTTGGCGCGGGCTTTGAATCGATTTGTACTGCGTTACTGCGTATCGCGGAGCAACATCCCGACTTGGGGATCCTTTACCCGGTTCATTTAAACCCCAACGTCCGTGAACCGGTGAACCGCATCCTGCGCAGCAATCCACGTATCGCGCTGATCGAGCCGGCGGGGTACGAGGACTTTATCTTTTTGATGGATCACGCGACGCTTATCCTCACTGACTCTGGCGGTGTCCAGGAAGAAGCCCCCAGCCTCGGCAAGCCCGTTCTCGTGATGCGAGAAACAACCGAGCGCCCCGAAGGAATCGATGCCGGTACTTGCTCCTTGGTAGGCACAGATCCAGACAAAATCTGCGTGGAGGCAAACCGCCTTTTGTCGGACCAAAACGAATACGATCGTCGCTGTTCACTTAGTAATCCATACGGCGATGGCCAGTCGAGCAAACGGATCAGGTCGATTCTTGAAGCTGAACTTTCTTAGGTAGCAGCTTCCTTGCCAAGAAAATGTTCGGCTAAGATAAGAGACTCTCGTACGACTTGTTTTTTATTCACTCAATCCGGAGTATTACCATGCGGTATGCCATCCCCTTTTTCGTGTTGTGCATTTGCTGCTGGGCTATTTACCCAGTCATTGGTTCACGCCCTGATGAACCAAGCAGCAACACTCTAACCGATTTGAAACTAGGAAATTTCTCGATCAGTTTGACTGTCAAAGATATCAACGCATCGAAGGAGTTTTACGAAAAGCTCGGGTTCAAAATGAGCGGAGGGGATTTGAAACGCAAGTATGTGATCATGCAGAACGAGACGAGTACGGTTGGATTGTATCAAGGCATGTTCGACAAGAACTCACTTACCTACAACCCTGGCTGGGATCGTGACTGCAAGACCTTGGATGAGTTCCAGGATGTTCGTGACATCCAGCGAGAACTGATCATGCGAGGCTTGAATCCCGTTGTCTCGGCAAATGAATCTACCAGCGGTCCAGCATTTTTGACCCTCGTCGATCCAGACGGAAATCCCATCCTTATCGACCAGCATGTCCCGAAGCCAGGCAAGAACAAATAGCCACCGACGGGAAGGCTCCAACGGGCAAGCTGCGAGGGGCAAGCTGCGAGGGGAAAGCTCTCGGCCCGCTGGACGAATGAACTAGAGAAAACGCAATACAGACATTTCGATTAGGAATGGAAAAGCCTACAACCAAACTCCCATACATTGTTCAGCACAGTCTCGAATGATCGGTTTCGAAAATGGAGTTAGGAAAGCGGCTATGAATCGAAAGTACTTTATCGCCTCAAGCATCGCGCTCTCAGCCATCGTCAAGTTTGGGACATGGAGAGCGATGGCGAACGATATCGACGAGCAAGACGAAGAGATGCCAGCGATTTTCATCGGCCATGGCTCTCCTATGAATGCGATCGAGGATAATGCCTTCGCAAAAGTGTGGCGAAAGCTGGGCGAGACGCTCCCAAAGCCGAAAGCCGTTTTGTGTGTCTCCGCGCATTGGGAGACGCGTGGGACATTCGTGACCGCGATGGCAAAGCCAAAAACCATCCATGATTTTGGCAACTTCCCAAAGGCTTTGTACGACGTTCAGTACCCTGCACCCGGGAGCGAGTGGTTAGCCAGCCATGCCCAAAACGCGATTCAATCCACCAATGTTGGACTCGATGAAAGTTGGGGACTAGATCATGGCAGTTGGAGCTTTTTGCGAAGAATGTTCCCCGAAGCAGATGTGCCAGTCGTGGAATTAAGTTTGGATGCAACCAAGGATGCACAATACCATTACAACTTGGCAAAGGAACTAAAGGGTCTGCGCAAAAAAGGGGTGTTGGTCATCGGCAGCGGGAACCTGATCCACAACTTCAAGTACCTAAACTTTCAAGCGATGAGCAATACCTCGATGGCTCATGACTGGGCTCTCGAAGCCCATGACGATTTCAAGCGACTAATCCAAAATGATGATCACCGCTCCTTGATCCAATACAAGAAACATAGCAAAGCATTTCAACTCTCGGCACCCACACCCGAACACTACTTGCCGATGCTTTACGCTCTCGCTCTCCGCAGTCCTAAAGATAATGTCTCGTTCTTTAATGATGCCATCGTGGGCGGCTCTATCGATATGACGTCCTTTACGCTTGGAAAATCCTAAACGATTCAATGCCTGCGGATGGGGGTTGTACGTGGGTTCAGCCAGTTGTTCCTTAATTGGCGGGACTTCGTGCTTTGACGAGCAAGCGATTGAGCTCCGCAATTTCACCTGCGGAAAAGTGGGAGAACTGCCGTCGATGCAGATAGATGATTGGCTCATCCAACTTGCTGAGCAACTCCAACCCGCGTTTCGTGATGGAGTATCGATTCGTTGTCTTGTTGATCCGAATATGTCGTTTAGAAACAAGTCTTTGTAGACTCTCTGGAATGCCCTTGGCTTCATAGAGCAGCTGGCTGAGCAATTCATCGTGCGAGAGATTTGCACCGGTACCTCTCAATACACGCAGGATGTTGTATTCCAGACCAGCCAATCCATGATCGGTCATCAGCGATACAAAGGGCTGTTTCAGTGTTTCGGCTGTCTTCATCAGATTCAATCCCGCTTCCTGTTCAGGGACATCAAAGGGATTACGCTTCTTTAGTTCGAGTTGCAGCTGAGAGGGTGTGTGCTTTTTCGCAATCGCCAGTCGCCGAAATTGTCCTGGGGACATACCGAATTCCCGCCGAAACGCTTTTCCGAACGCCGCATCAGACTGGTAACCTCCCCCTCTAGCGATGTCACTGATTGTCAATTCGTCCGTACTTCGAAGGCGTGTTGCTGCGCATTGCAACCTCCACCAAGTCAGGTACTCCAAAGGTGGTCTCCCTGTGATCGATTTAAATCGCTCCGCAAAGGCGGACCGCGAAATGGATAGCCGTTCTGCAAGCTCAGCTACCGTCCAGCGGTGTTCTGGTGTTTGATGCATGAGCTTCAATGCGTGGCCTATCTCTGGGTCTGACATACCTCGCAACCAACCATGTCCCCCATCAGTATTCGAGCATGCTTGATTGGAACGTAAGGCTTCGACGAACAAAGACATTACGATTCCCTTGCTGACCGTTTCCCATCCCCCTCGATCATCTCGTAACTCAGCTGAAAGCCGCTCTACCAGTTCTTTCGATACCGAATTATCTCGTCCTCTCAAAACGATGGTCGTTGGCAGGCTCAGCGTCGCAATCGCAATGGGGCCCGATGAGAACTCGATCGCCGTCGTCAAAACAATCGACTCCTCCTGAGTGGTATTCGCTCGATGCAAAACATCGTCCGGCAAGAAAACCACATCGCCCCTTACCAGCATCTGCTGTTGATTCTCGCAAGAAAGCCGCATTTCCCCGCGAGCGACCGCGTAGATGAGAATTTGTGCCGATCGGTTGCTCGCGTCGCTGGCCGGACCTGGATGGAAACCGTCGTGAACCCACTCCTTGGCACCAGCAATGCTGCGACCAATCTGGGGAACGGTCCCTACCATATTGAGAAAGTCAGCCAGCACGTCCATCGAATCTCGTCCTGTAAGTA
>CAIXME010000315.1 GCA_903920425.1 uncultured Pirellula sp.
ACCGACCATCCCTCTCCAACCAACAAGTCCTACCTTTTTCACGATGCTTTACTTCTCTCAAGACAAAATGGCTAAAACTCTAAAAACGCCGCTCTCAATTCCAATCTAACCCAAATCCATCAAAGCCGACCAAAAGCAAATCGGTTCGCACCGTCCAAGTGTTATCCACTCCTTTTGCTATCCACCCAGTGACCATGTAAGTCTCGCTTTCATCCAGCAGAGCAAAACATACTACATGCTGAAAACTTGCTCGACGTTCCCTCGCAAAATCTGTTTGCCGAGCGCCACAGCACGCTCTTCTGACCAACATCGTTCGATGCAAAAATCGGCAGCCAAAACACCCGCCAGGATTCGCTTGTACATTCTGAATTTCGGCAAAATGAACTCGAGCTTGTATGCATCGCTGTAGTACCCAAGCTGCTTGTTGCGAGGTATCGCTTCTAACCTACCCCGCAAATCATGTCGGATATAGTTTGGAGTGTTGCTGTACCACCAATGCCCATGCGTCAGTACATTTGGGAAAATCCAAGCGTAATCAACCAACTCTTGATTGGTGACCGACGCCAAGACAGAAATGGGGAACGGAAGGTTCGGAAATGCATTGAACAGTTCCGCATACTGAATCAAAGACACCCGAGAATCATACAAATCCTGCCCCTGATACACTCCGTTGGGGTAAACCCGCCGATTGACCCCAATCATCAAGTCAAACGGTAACCGGTGGGCATCAGCCAGTTCCGCGATCTTCCAAAAGACCCACTCCGAAATCACTTTCTTGTTCGACTCGGAAGCATCCAGTCCCGATCGCATCACGTCATCCAAAGCGATCTGGGCAGTCCGACAATCGTCGGTATACGCTTTCGGCGAAAACCATGGTGGCAGCGAAATCGCACATGCTCGGGCTCCTCGCTTCTTGAATCGGACAAAGAGCACATCCAAAGCTTGCTTCAATGTCGCCAACGTGCTTAGCTGCAATCCGCTTGACGATTGCAGTCGTGCCTGGACCTTTGGCTGCGACAAATGAAAAACCAAATCATCGGTTCGAAGACACGGAATATAAACTTGCGTGTCAAACCCTTCCAAAGTGTCATCAAAATCATTGGTCAAGAATACCTGCGCCACGTTGCTCTTCTTCAAGACGTCGGAATCCCAGTTTTCCTGGTTCATCTTTGCATCCGCGAGCTCGTAAAGCGATTCCCAATTGGATTGGTCGATACGGTCCCCTTCGAAACCAAACAGCTCGCGCGAAAGCTCCTCGAACCAAGACCACTGCACCGTGTTGTCGATTTTGCCAAGATGCTCAAAAAGCCTGCCTACTTTTTCTCGAGGCGATATCCCGGCTTCTTCAATCGATAACCTGGGCATCCCAGAGGAATGGGCGAGCTCCGTGTAATAGTGATACCCCAACAGATCCGCCAACGAAGTGGACGCAGGGGAGTTGGGATTGATGTGAGAGTGCGAATCGATCAACACCAACGCGTCGAGCTGCTCAAATAATCTATTTTGAAGAGAATCGGACATGAACGATTCGTTTCCCCTAATGACTCACGAATAAGTATTTGTACAAGGTACCCAACAAGAGCAAGCTGCAATCCCTGTCTCGTTGCCACAAAAACAATCTTCCATTCCCCTATCACCCAAAGATTAGCCACCGCTCACCGGTGGAATCAAAGCGAACGAATCGCTTTGGTCGTCGGGTTGTATCAACGCTTCATCATCGATAAAGTCATTTCCTTTTGCGATTCGGCCATAACGGACAAAAGGCTCCAGAGTCGGGTGCAACTCCGTGATCGCCGTTTTTAGCCGCGAAACACTTGCAGGTAATTCGATCGTCACCGCGATCGAATCCATACCTAAACGCTCTTTCGCTCCCGCAAACAATCGAACCACTACACGAATCATGTTCGACGCCAAATTTGCATCTCGAGCCCCCCATTCCCAATGTGGCCAATCCTCCTAAGAGGCAAAGCGGCTCTTGCCATTTCCCGCCTGAGCGGTTCCGATCGTCCAACATCGGTAGCCCTGCGATTCTACAATCGCTTTGATGTTTTGAGCGTAATACGGGCTCACAACCAAAACGAGCCCGATCCCCATATTGAAAACATGATCCATCTCGTTTTGTGCGATCTGCCCGAGCTTTGCCAACCAGTTAAACACTGGCAACACTTCCCAGGATCCACGCTCGAAAACAAGGTCCACATTCGGAGGCAAAATGCGTTCGGTGTTTTCCAACAAACCGCCACCGGTAATGTGACCGATACCATGAACTACGTTCTTGACTTTGTAATGAGACAAGACCGCACGGGTCAGCCTGCTGTAAATCAGTGTTGGTGTCATCAACGCTTGACCAACCGTACATCCAAGCTCGGGAACGAAGCTGTCGATGGTTAATCCCGCCGCTTCAAAAACCACTTTGCGAACCAAGCTGAAACCGTTGCTGTGAATGCCCGACGAGTTAACACCCAAAATGACGTCTCCTGGAGCGATATCGCGTCCAGTGATCAAATTCTTTTTTTCAACAACTCCAACGCAAAATCCGGCTAGGTCATAATCGTCCCCTTGATAGAGGTCCGGCATAATTGCCGTTTCGCCACCTAGTAGACTGCACTCTGCGTCGATGCAGCCATCGGAAATCCCTTGAACGATCGTCTCAAGCAGAGGCGGGTTGTCGCGGGACATCGCGACGTAGTCCAAGAAGAACAGCGGTTCAGCTCCCGTGCACAAAATGTCATTGACGCACATTGCAACAAGATCGATACCAACCGTTGCGTGATTCCCCGCTTTGATCGCAACCTTGAGCTTGGTCCCCACGCCATCGGTACCCGACACCAAGATCGGTTCCTGGTAGTTGCGAGAGAAGATAGACTTCGCGAAATCCAAGGCGTAAAGACCAGCAAACCCTCCGTCGTTGCGAACGACTCGCGGCGTGAAGGTCCGGTGCATCAACTTGGGCAGTCGCTGCATCGCTTGCTCGTACAGTTCAAGATCGACGCCGCTATCTTTGTAGGTGATTGCCATCGGTTAGGCAGAAGCTTTGGTTGGGGGAAATGCTAGTTGGCCAATTCGGCGATCGATCTAATACCATGCATCACAGATGCGTGCCGTTTGGTAAACGTCCAAACAGCTGGCCTCGCCTAAGTCGCTGCCAGTCGATCCATGCTGGTCGCCATCGGTCGGCATTATCTCTTTTTTGCGAGATAAATAAAGTACGCGCCACTAACCTGCCGCGACATCTTTGAATTCTCTGGGCAATATTACGCGAAAAGTGCTTCCGCACCCGAGCTGGCTCGTCAAACGGATGTCCCCACCCAACAATCGGCACAACTCTCGCACAATGGATAATCCTAATCCTGTGCCAGAATGCTCGCGCGTCAGACCATCGTTCCCAGTGACACCCTTGGCTTGCCGGAACTTTTCGAAAATGATCTCGTGGTCGCTCTCGGCCACACCCACCCCAGTATCCGCGACAGACAACATAAACTCCCGCTCGTTTAGCCAGTCGCAGGTGATGGTGACCAGCCCACCCTCGGGGGTGAATTTAATGGCGTTGGACAAAAGGTTGGTCAGGATTTGCTGCACTTTGCCTTGATCCTGCTCGATTCGCATTTCTGTCTGACTGGAATCGATCTGCAAGTCGATGTTTTTGTCTTCCGCCATTTTGCGAACCAGTTCGCACTGAGAATGGATGACCGATAGGATGCAGAACTGGCTGGGCCGCACCTCCATCTTCCCCGCTTCTACCTTGGCCAAGTCCAAGATATCGTTGATCATATCGAGCAATAGCCGACCACTGCTTTGAATGTTGGAAGCGTATCGTCGCTGCTTGTCTGTCAACGACTCGAACCCCTGCAACACCTCGCTAAATCCAAGAATACTGTTCAGCGGGGTTCGCAATTCATGGCTCATGTTTGCCATGAACTCCCCTTTCAGCCTATTGGCTTCGAACAATTGCAAGTTCACACTCGCTAGCTCATCGACCCGCAAATCAAGCTCTTTGTTGACTGACTGCAACTGCTCTTGCGTCTCCGTCAAATGGCGAAGCATCCGGTTAAAAGACTCGGACAACTCATAAAACTCGTCGTCGGTGTCTACCGAAAAACGCAACTTGGTATCCCCTCGAGTAATCTCTTCTGTCACATGCTTGAGATAATTCAAAGGACGAATTACCAAGCGTTTCAGGACCCAATGCACAAAGAAAAGCGACAACGCCAACGTGCAAATGCCAATCGAAGTCAAAACGGA
>CAIXME010000316.1 GCA_903920425.1 uncultured Pirellula sp.
CGTATCTCATCAGGAAATCGATTGCGAATTTCCAGCCCCTCTTGTTCCGCACGAGCCTTCCATTGGTTCGCTCGATTCGCATGGCGTTGTTTCGAGCGAAGATACGCTCCTCCGCCTCGAGTAGGAACATTCACGTTTCGATCGATGCACTGCGCCGGGTCAGTTGTTGAATCCGCTTCTTCTATCAGCCAACGCACCGCGATTTCGCGGAAGCCTGAGATCCACTGGAGCTGAGACAGCAAGATCCCTTCGTTTACTTGAAGCGAGCCACGCAACGCATCGAATCGCATTCGTGTTCCAAATCGGACAGGCAGACATTCGCAACCTTCGAGCAACGCCAACATGATTTGCTGATATTGTTCTAAGTAATTGTCCTGTACGGGTCCAGCGATGGAACTCGTGGCAACCAACAATCCCCCCACTTGAGTCCAATCAATATGCGAACCGCCCAAACCGACTGGTGTTTTTGCATTGGTCTCCGCGCCCACCTGAGCGATGGCGTAAATCCAAAGATCTCGATATTCGCTATTGGATTCCATTATGTCCACTCTACACAGCACCACAGGTAGCACTCTGCAAGGAAGGAATAAAGCTGTAGGCGGGCCATGGTCCTGTCATTTCAAAAGAAAGGAAGCCATTGTTGTTGGACTTGTCTGCAAAAATCTTACCGATTCCACCACTGGAGAGTTCCAGTGCCAAAGCGAGCGCATCGGATTCTTTCATCAACAATGCGTAATTGCCTATCCACTCCCTTTGAGCGAACGTGTCAGGTACGTTTCCGATGTTTCGTTCTACCATTCTATCGGCAACGCTTTCCAAGTATCCGTACAGCTTTTCAACTTGCTCGCCAATCCAAATCTTGATGGCTTGTTCACGCAGTTTGGATTGGTGACGGGCACGCAAATAGTTGGTACCGCTGTCGGCAACTGGAACCTCAATAGTATTGGAAACAGACGCGTATGATTCTTCGGCTAACACGCGATTCAAAAAGACTTTAACTCCCCATTCCCGTCGTTCTCCGACGCGATCGAGAAAGGAGAGGATTGTCGGCTTTGCAGTATCAACGAGTGCACGCAACGGCTCCTTGCCGCTGAACAACGATCCGAATCTTGCAGGGAAGAATCTCCCTTGCTTGTTGAGCGCTGAGACTGCGCTGTCGTGCGCTAACACGCGAGGAGTCAACCAATTGATATCCGCGAGGTTCTTTTCCGCCTCAGCTCCCTCAAACTCGCTGCGGTCCAACTCCTTGATCCAGCAGCGGACGCCATCGATATCCTCGTGGCTAACGCCAGCCATTGCGAGCCAACCCATTGCGGATGTCGTCTCGAGTTCCGTCGTGGAAAAACCAATTAAGTACAGAGCTCGGTCCATTTTACATCCATACCATAGTGAGTATGCATTGTTAAAAGTATCAATAGCATCGCTTGCGGAATTCTCAAGAATCAGACCGATTTACAGAAGCCAAGATTCTAAGAATCGATTTTAGTATTTGCGGTCCAGTTCATTGAATGCTTGCTCGATATCGTCTAGTTGGATACAAACATTGCATGGATTGGCAAAGTCCTTTGGATTTTGCATAACAACGCGATGAATTGCTTTGCGTGCTGCAGTACTGCACATCGCGGCAACCTCAGCCCCAGACATGCCAACGGTTCTATCGGCCAAAACATCCAGGTCGAATTCCTTTGCCAAGGGTCGCGACCGCAAGTGCACATCCAGAATTGCTTTTCGACTTTGTTGATCCGGCAGCCCGATTTCGATGGTTTGTTCGAATCGCCCAAACCTGCGCAAAGCGGGATCGACCATATCGGGGCGATTGGTCGCAGCCAACACAAACACGCCAGACAATTCTTCAATTCCATCCATTTCGGAAAGGAGCTGACTGAGCACTCGGCCTGAAACACCCGAGTCCGTGTTCGACGCTTGGCGAGTGGCGCACAATCCATCAATCTCGTCGAAGAACATGATGCACGGAGCTGCTTGACGGGCTTTTGCAAATATCTCGCGAACCGCTCTCTCGGACTCGCCAACGAACTTCGAAATTAGCTCAGGGCCCTTCACCGAGATAAAGTTAACCTGAGTTTCCGTTGCAGCGGCTTTAGCCAGGAGCGTTTTACCACACCCCGGCGGGCCCGCCAACAACAGCCCACGAGGTGGCTTTACTTTGGCTTGTTCAAAAAGGCTTTGATAGAGGATCGGCCAGGTAATGGCCTCTTTCAACTTTTGTTTAACCGACTCTAGTCCGCCGACATCACTCCAGGCGACGTTAGGCACCTCAACGAATACCTCGCGAATGGCCGACGGTTCAACGGACTGAAACGCTTGAAGGAAATCCGCCATGGAAACTCGCAAAGCAGCCAGCCGATTGTAAGGCAATCGATCGTTTGTCAAACCCACTTCGTCGATCAACTTGCGTAAGCATGCCATAGCAGCTTCGCGACATAACGCTTCCAGATCAGCCCCAACGAAACCATGCGTAATCGAGGCTAAGTGAGGCAAGTTGACATCGATTTCCAGTGGCATTCCGCGCGTATGTATTTCCAGGATCTGCAGACGACCAGCACGATCCGGTATCGCAATCTCGATTTCGCGATCAAACCTGCCCGGCCTGCGGAGTGCAGGATCGATGGAATTGGGTAGATTCGTCGCCGCGATGACGATAACATTCTCACGCTTTCGCAAACCATCCATCAACGTCAGCAACTGCGCGACAACGCGACGCTCTACATCACCTGCGGCATTTTCTCTTCGCGGTGCAATCGCATCGATTTCATCGATAAAGATGATGCTTGGCCCTTGCTTGGCGGCATCCTGAAAGATCTTGCGCAGATGCGCTTCACTCTCACCGTAATGCTTGTGGATAATCTCGGGGCCACTAATGGTAAAAAACTTTGCATCCGCTTCTTGTGCGATGGCACGTGCAATCAGAGTCTTTCCGCAACCCGGTGGTCCGTAAAGAAGCACTCCACGCGGCGCATCGATCCCCAACCTCTCGAACACTTCCGGGTACCGTAGTGGCAACTC
>CAIXME010000317.1 GCA_903920425.1 uncultured Pirellula sp.
AAGATCAAGGTTAGTGCCATTGGGTTTATCCCAGCGGAACGATAACGGGCAGCTACACGTTCTGATCCGCCGTTCCTTTCCCCAACGGTTTCATGCAATTGGAGGGTGTCGTATCGTTAGCAAATTCAGCGACCCAGCTTGGCATCCATTTGATGTCATATGGATGCAAGCGAGACTTTGCAAGCCGATCGCAAAACAACTTAACGCTCATAAAACTCCCACCAAAGGAGAGCAGCCAGAATGTTCGCCGTATTGATGGAAACGTCGCGCACGCTATGGACCAGATTTGGGGGGAGTGATTCACGAAATTCAAATATCAGGAAAGAAGGGCGTTAGAGGCATACTGTCGCGGCTTTTGACGTACCTCAGGTAAGTTAAATATGTTTTCCCCCGTAATGAGTGGTGCTACAATCCATTTCCCCAGAAATGACTTTGGGGAGAATTAATGGTTATGTGTTTGGAATGATTCATGGCATCAATACCGCTTTTGAGAGCTTACCATCGGGAGCATTTGTACGAATACGACATTTCCGATAGACATACTGGCTGTACGTTTGGCGGACCATGTTCTTCTCCGATTTATGGTGACATACCAAATGTGGAGTACCTGCATCAAGTTGCAATGATTGCCGGAACACAGCGCCCAGATTATGTTTCCAAATGTTTACAGAATCTACCTCTCCTTTACGGAATCCGATTTTCTGGTTGCGATCTTTCATACCGCTTAGTCGCTGGCACACTTCCTCACGATAGTAGGGAGATACTTTATCGCGGTATAGAAATACTCGAGTTGTCTCCTGATGAGCCCGATGATGATTGGCCATACCCGAATTACCCGATTTACTTGCCCTATTGGCCAATTGAAGTGAAAGTCTCTCGACCATGCCATTGGAAAGAATTTGCAGAAAAGATTTTTGATGTTCGCGAGAATCCACCCTCACAGTTGATATTCGCTATGTCGCCTCCAATAAATCTCGGCATATCACTTTGGGGATTGGATGGCGACTTGGAAGGTGTTCAGATAATATGGGAGGTCGATACAGACACTAACCATGTACTTGTTACAAACAGGGGCACATAACAATGGGATGGCCACGAAGGCCTCGATCGGCCGTTTTTGACTTGCGTTGAGTCAACTGCTCGTCCTGGGTCATCCCAATCGTTCTGCCTAATATGCGTTTCGCCAAATCCCTCTTCGAAGAATCTCGCGATCAACATCGGTTCCCGTATCGATTCGACGGATCGTTTGGCTGGCTCGCCGAGCAACCATCGCACAGACACAACATTGCAGCGGGGGCCAAACGCACACTTTCAAGGCAATGGGCGAACATCCTCAAGGAATCGGGGCGAAACGAGATACGAATTCCGCAAGCCTTCGCGGACTTTATCACCACATCGCATTTGCAATCCAAGATTCGCTCGATCTCTGATTGTTACCTTGGTCTTGCTCGAACGTTCATACCGTTCGGCAAGGGGCATCTCCTGCGATTCCTGAATGACTCGCAGGGATGTGCATTCTGGTACTTGTACATCGATAGCAAAACCCATCAACATTGTGTAGCCCTCTGCTACGATTACTTCGACGAAGACGATGACGATTCCCAAGACCCCTCGACAATAAGCCCAAAGCACTTTGTTTATGATTCGCCGTCATTTGAGGCATGGCTGTGCCGCTACTGGCTTGAAAACGAAATCGTCTTCGCCCATCATGATCGTACAGAAATGCCTCGTGTCCCGCCTAGATACATCCGAGCGTTCACGATTGACGCCTACATCGAAGATACATAAGACGGCAGAACCAAGGGTTGCAGACGAAGCCCTCGATCAGCCGTTTTGACTTGCGCCCGAGTCAACTGCTCGGACTCGCTGAACCCAATCGTTCTGCCTCCGTGCACTCGCTAACGCGAATGGATACGGAAACTTGACTTACCTTTGAAAGCCGAAGTATGGACCTCACCGATGAAGCAATTGAACGAGTGTGCGATCTGATTAATGCGATGAAGACTGATGAGTATCACGAGGTTGGATTCTCATTGATCTTCAGGATCGCGAATGATGAACACAGACTTTCGTTTGGTCTGCCAGACGATTTGGTTGTTTTGTGGCCACCTCAGCCACACTCATTTCCAGACACTCAGTTCTTATTCAGATGCAACAGCGTCGAATTCCACTCACGATCTTCGAAGCAGAGTTACATGCTATGCTTTACGGACGTGCGTGACGGTCTCACACATCCAAGGATGTTAATCGCAGGTGGCGAAGATGGTGCAACTCACTTCCGGCTCTACTCAATTCCCGGCAACGACTTAGAGTTTGAATTTCCCCTGCAACTGTGACCAGGATGTTGCGTCTCCAATACGCTACAATGAAGGGCGAACAAAAAATTGCAGCCAAGTGCTCGGTCAGGCGGTCTGACTTGATTGGAGATTTCTTCTCGCTCTCGCTGAATTTAGGCGTTCCGGCATAGAGCAACACATCGTGCTCGTACTCAGTGAAACGGTACTCCTACTCGTACTCGAAAGGACGCAGATGACAGAGCTAATCTTTGACCACGAGCGACTTGACGTATATCGATTTGCGATCGAATATGTTGCTTCGTC
>CAIXME010000318.1 GCA_903920425.1 uncultured Pirellula sp.
GCAGATAATCAACCACAAATCGATGCCAATTGTATTCTCCCTTTGCCGTCATGGGAGCGAGTTCCCATCCTTCAGTTTCCCGACAGATTTCTACGACAGTGAATATGGCGGGTCGAATTTCAACACGGCAATCGCACGTTGATTTCCGAATGGTCCAATGATTGCAGTAGGAGGCTGGGCGGGTACCCCACGTTCGGGTATCCGTTTTAGGAGTCTCTTTTGCATCGGATGTGCTTTATGATCAATGCGTTTGTTTCCCAAACTTACAAACACTTTCAATTTGTAGATGACCCACGGGTCAATCGCGGTGCGAACTATCCCTTGATGGAACTGATATTCTTGACGCTTTGTGCTGTAATCTGCGATGCCGATAGCTGGGCCGATGTCGAACGCTATGGCAAAGCAAAGCAGGACTGGTTGCGTAAGTTCTTTCCGTTTGCCTCGGGGATTCCGTCTCACGACACGCTTGGGCGAGTCTTTGCAAAGCTCGATTCGGTTGCATTCTTTTCGGCATTGCAAAGTCTGGCTACGGACCTTGGTAAAGCGATCAAAAACCAAACCGTCGCCATCGATGGTAAAACCGTAAGGGGCTCCTTTGATACGTCTATCAATCAAGCGCCTTTGCATATGGTTACTGCATGGGCCTGTGGGCTTCGTCTTTGTATTGGGGCTAAGGCTGTAGATGATAAGTCCAATGAGATCCCTGCTGTTCAATCGCTGATCGAACAATTGAATTTGCAAGGAGCCGTTGTCACCGCTGATGCGATGCATTGTCAAAAAGAAACAGCCCAAGCGATCATCAACAAGGAAGCAGATTTCATTCTCCAAGTTAAGGGCAACCAGCCAAGTCTCGAGAACGCATTGAACGAAGCGATTCTTGACGCATTGGAAAAGAACACGAAATCAAAACGAGTCCACCGCAAGTCTGAAGAGAATCGTGGACGGACCGAGTACCGCGAGACTGTCGTGATACCATGCCCGGACCATCCGATTTTTCAGCAATGGCCAGAAGTCAAAACGATCGGAATGACGTATCGCACTCGTACGATCGAAGGCAAGATCCAAGAAGCGTCATCTACCTTTATCACTAGCCTGCCGTGTAAAGTCCGAACTATCGCAACGCGAGTCCGAGAGCATTGGCAAATCGAGAACAGTCAGCACTACGTCCTCGATGTAATTTTTTCAGAGGACTCAAGTCGGATTCGCAAAGGAACAGCTCCGGAAATCGCATCCGGATTCCGACGCTTGGCGTTAAACATTCTGCAAAAGGACACTACCATCAAAGATGCAATTCGAGGCAAACGTAAGCGATGTGGCTGGGATAACTCTGCCATTGAGAAGCTACTCGCTGGTTATTCATGCGGCTAACGTGCGATTGCCCTGGTTCCTGTCCGTACAACTTGGCATCTCAATAAACAATTCAAAAAAAGACGCCTTCCGCATCACGTGTCTAGCCAATCCAAGTTTTGAAAGCTGTGATCATTTGGCTCTTCGGAGGATTACCTCATAGCTTGCAGGACCGCCGTTGGACGATGTTGCTCGTCTGGCGGAAACCAATTCCCAACCCTGGCTACCGTATCCATTCATTTCGGAATCAAACGCACTGTCATTCGGTGATTCGATCCGATACTCGAATTTCGGCTGACGAGAGAGTATGAAGAGCGCGGCTATCTGAGTTACAACGAGCATCGCTAAAAGTGCCGGCTGCCAGAGTTGCGAGTTGCCTTTGGAATGTTTAGCCGGCTTGCTAACCGGTGAAGCCATCAGTGGCTCTTGAATCGACGCAACGTCA
>CAIXME010000319.1 GCA_903920425.1 uncultured Pirellula sp.
CACTTCGCAAGTTGGTGTACCGACTTCAGTCGGCCACTTCGCAAGTTGGTGTACCGACTTCAGTCGGCCACTTCGCAAGTTGGTGTACCGACTTCAGTCGGCCACTTCGCAAGTTGGTGTACCGAATTCAGTCGGCATCCCAGCCTCCATCGGTGATCATCCAAGCAATCAGTGGTCAAATCCAATTAACACTCAAGCAAAACACTTGGCAGAACCGCGTTGCCCAACAGCAAACGCACGCTGGTTCTTTGCCGCGTTCTCTTTCAAGTTCTCAGGACGCCCGGCGCTACTGCTCCGGCCAAAGTACTTTTTGTAGTTCCAGACCAAATCGCACCACATCGAACTCGCTATCCCCAATCGGTCCAGTACCGGTCTCAGTTGCGCGGGGACCGAACCGCGATCGGTCATCCGACCGTTTCTCCCGGTCCAATCCAACAACATCAGATAGTCCGATTGGTTCATACTCAAGAACCCCTTGTCGCTTGCGCGCAGGCCACCCTTGCTGGGTAGAGAGCCTGTTTTCTTCGGGTCAATCGTCAATGGAGCCAACCAACCATCGCGAGCGACGCGCGGTCCACGCCTTTTCCGAGCCTCTTTGCGCAGCTGAGCTAACTGCTGAGGAGTGGAACTCGTTAGGATCTTGGCTGCTTCCTCGCGTGCAATCACCTTCATGGGAGCGGCAGCAGAAGCGATCGTACGGCCTTTGTTTGCAGCGATTCGGTCATATGCCGAAGTAAACTCAGCCTGGTCTGGCGACAGCGCCATGGCTGCTCGAATCGGGTTAAGGTCGACGTACATACTGCAAGCCAACAGCCCCGACTCATCAAGAATGCGTTGCGCTTTATAGCGTCCTTCCCAGAAGCTCCCCGTACATTCATCTTGTTGGTTGGCCATGCGTGCGATGGGCTCAGACAGGGCACGCATAAACCAAGAGATATCCGACAAACGGCCCCGAACCAGGTCCAACTTGATAGGATCATTCACCAATTGTTCGACATCGGCGGTGGTAGGATCACCAAGTTGCTCATCGATCCGTTTGCCTGGGAAAATCTGCAGCCATCGCAGGGCGACTTCTTTATCCGACCACGTGGCAACGACATCAGGCCTGGAGCGGATCACGACATGCAAATGATTGGAGAGAATGGCATACGTAAGACAATCGATAGCGAAAACGGACGCTAGCTTTTCGAGTCGAGTCCGAATCCATTCACGACGATACTCAAAATTCTTGCCCGAGACGGGGTCTTGTCCCGCAAGGTAAGCTCTGCGAACGCAGCGCTGAACACAGTGTACAACGCAAACTTCGCTGGGATCAAATACTTCCGACCTCAAAGCACGCGGCATAGTGAATTCTCCTTATAGCGGGATTCTAACTCCCCCCGCAATCCATGCAAGTGGGTGGCACCTTTTGTACTCGTACGTGCATTCCCCGAGGCAATCAATTATGATCGATACTAGCCATCGCGTGTAATTCGTACATTCGATTGTGCTGCGATGTCCTCGCCATTCCGATCCCAACCTAACCCGCAGGCCCTCCCGCCTTTTTTCCTCTCAAGGAGTTCGACCGATGTCC
>CAIXME010000320.1 GCA_903920425.1 uncultured Pirellula sp.
CACTTCGCAAGGGTGGGTATTCAAAAAGAACTCGGATGCAGCGTGATCCGACTTCTCGGCAATTTTGAGACCTTCCTCACGCATCAATTCGCTCAAGGTCGCGTTTTGTCCAAGCTTGTCCGCCGCGTTAAACATGGCGGCTGGGTTCGTCAGCCCTTCTAGCTTGCTTCGTGCCAACAATTCGTAGGCGACGACCGCTCGCTGTTCCATCGTGACGATGGGTTGGAAAAAGGGAGTAACTGCGCGCTCGCTAATGAGTCGATCGAATAGCAAAAGGGTTTGAGCCCAAGGCAAGATACCTTGTTCCAGCGTCGAGGTAGATTCAGCAGGTCGATCTCGACCGACACGGTACAGCGAATTTGCGAATTGGAGCAAGTCGCCTTCGGCCACATAGCATTTCTTGACTGGTCTGCAGTTCAGAAACGTGCCGTTCGTGCTGCCAAGATCTTCGACGACAAGCCGACCACCTTCAAAAGTCAGCCGAGCATGATTTTTGCTGACGGAGGATTCGCCTACGCAGATGTCGGCTTCGACCGTGCGTCCCACAATGAGATCGCGCATGGGCAAAGTGATCGTTCTCTTTTGTTGTTCCCCTTCGCCGAATTCGGTCAAGGTCCAACTGCTGGATGTAGATTGTAGTTGTTTCATGGACATGATAACGTTGGTACCAGTTCTAGATTACGATGCGTTGTACAAGTTGCGTTGGAAAGCCTGCGATGGAGAGTTCGGTAACTTCGCGTTCGCAGGTTTCGTTCTGAAGTATTTGGTGCGTGCAGGAGTCTGAGAAGACGGTGTCGCTTAACAGCAATGCTGCGCCTGCGCGTTTGGCAAGTTGCGTTACCAAGCGGGCTGTCTGGCCGAAGTAATCGAGACGTCCATTCTGTGTCGAAATCAATGTGCGGCCTCGATGGATTCCGATCCCGACGTCAAAGATTTCAAAGTCGCGATCTTCCGCTTTTAGTTTCTGTACGGCGAGTGCAGCTTGTACTGCAGCCGTGCCATCTTGGAAGCTGACCAGCAAGCCTTCACCGACGGATTTGACGACGGCTCCCCGAAACAAGCCAATGGTTTGTTCGACTTTGCCGAGGAATCTTTGTATGCGTTCGTATGCATCGCTATCCCCAAGCGAGCTGTACAGAAGGTCAACGTTGTTGATCTCCACCGCAAACAAAGAAAGTTCCTCCGTGGTAACGGGCAAGTTGCGATGGAAGGTCTGTTCCGGAAACAATTCGCGAAAGCGAGGATGAGCCGAGGCGGCAGCGGCCGTAAAGACATCATCTCGATTGACGGTGCGTTCCACTCGAACAAGCTGTACGTTGGCTTGGTCGTTCGTTATCACCAAAGTCAGTTGCCCCATCAGTACGGTGGGAACATGTTTCCCGAGTCCGAGAGTACTGATGTCCAATTCTAAATGGCTGGGTGCAGCCGACGAGCGAACACGAAAGGCCTGCTGATTGGTCTGTGATGTCGAACGCACGATGTAATCGCCGATGGCCATCGACAACTGGACCTCCATCCGCTCACCTGGCTGAAGCCGCAGTTGGCTGACCACATGTGGCGAATGCCCGGGACCGCCGACACAGTATTTGGCCTCTTCGATCTCTCGAATTTCTGGATGAACCGAGAATACCATTTCAATTGCGTTGCCAATATTCGATTGAAACTCGACGTCGCATGCCTCACATTCCGTATGTTGACTGATTTTCGACAAGATCGGTTCCGAGGATGCTGCCACGCGACACGTTGGGCAGAGGATATCCCATTGCAATCGCAGGAGACCGCATCGAGCCGCAACGAGGCATGCATCGAGCATTTCCATCGGCTCAACGCTCCATTGATGTGCTAAGCTGAGCGGCCTTATCTTGGCTATCGCTTGCGGCGATGCCGACTTGACGAAATCACATATCTTTTGCGCGATGTCGATCGAGACCCCACCTTGGACCATCGCATCGAGGCGCTGCTCAACTCTGCTCGATTTTGTCAGAGGCAGCTTGCTGGATTCCTCAAACGCATCCACCAGGGCTTCCTCGGAACCTTTGGTCTGCAGGTAACTATCGATGCGATGGTAGATGCGATCTAACGCCTTGCCACCTTTCCATCCGGCTTCGATGGTGGACACTATGCGACCGAGCGTGTTCCGAGGTTCGATCTTGACGGTATGGACTAACCGAGTCCCTCCGCTGGCGAGTGGTACCAGTTCCACCGTATTCATGAACCATTTGAATGGGCCGCTTGAGAATTCTCTCAGAACGCCCATCCTCTTCCCTTCGATCCATTCGAATGGGTGCTCCTCCCAAGCGATTTTGATGCCACCCAATTTGAAGGAGCCAAATTTCCGGAGGCCCCGGACTGGGTCCTTTTCATTTCGATAGGTTACCGACGGGAGACCGGCCGCTCGGTTAAGTCGATCGGTATCGCTGACAAATGGCCACAATTGATTTGGTGTGCTTTGCAGTTCCCAGCTAAAGACGCGTTCCCAGATACGGTTGGCATCGAACGCAGGCAAATTCGGATGAGCCTCGAAGTCCGTTGTTGCTCCGCTTAAGCAGCGTTCAAGATCGCTATACAGCTGGGAAGCATCGGCGTATCGATCTTCTGCAGTCTTCGCAAGCATCTTGTTGACGATACCAGCAACACGATCCGAAACGGCACGGTTGCGGCGTTGCAAATCTGGCAGAGGGTCAAAGCACTGCATCGCCGCCAATTTCATCGCATCATCGGATTGGAAAGGTGGCTCCCCCGATAGCATTTCGTAGAGTGTGATACCCAACGCATAAATGTCAGCAGCGGGCCCGACGGCATTGTTCCCTTTGCATTGCTCGGGAGACATGTAGAGCGGTGTGCCCAGCATGGCTCCCGCGCGAGTGACCTCCATGGAGGAGGACTGGTTGATATGCCTAGCAATTCCAAAGTCTGTTAATTTAACACCCAGCTGCTCCAGAGGTTGCAGGCGTGGCGGTAGTTCCTGCTTTGGATCCTTGGAGCGAGCCAACAAGATATTCTCGGGCTTGATGTCACGATGTATGATCTGTTTGGAGTGCGCTTGGATCAGAGCTTTTGCGATATCGGCAGTTAATTGAAGAGCATCGTTTTCTGGTAGCGGAAGCTTGTCCTGCATCCAATCCTTGAGGTTGGTGCCATCGACATATTCCATGGCAATGTAGTGGTGACCGCGATCATGCCCTACGTCGAGCAGTGCAGTAACAAACTCATTTTGCACATTTGCTAGAATTCTCGCTTCTTTGTTGAATCTGCGTACAGCATGCTCGATATCGGAGCCATTGCATTGAAGCACCTTGACCGCAACTTCTCCGCCCGTGCTTGAGTCCGTCCCACGGAATACAATCCCCATTCCTCCTCTACCCAATATCGAATCCAAGCGGAACCGCCCTAGTGATTCACCGACGGAAACCGCCCGCCTGGCGAGGCCAGCTTTGGCATCGTATTCAAATGCAACTTCATCTGTACCCTCGTCTTTGATCGGCTTCGCGAATGCGTTCGACGATGGGGGCATCAAGACGGACACTTCACCCGTTCGGTCGCTCGCTAGATTCTGAGGAGGCGTATAGTGGTGAATCGAGGGAACTTCGCGGGTGCCGCTTCCAGCGTTATGATCCAAGAAGTCGCGTACGGGAGTGGCTTGGAGAGCAGGGCACCACTCTCGCAATGCATCGATCCACATCTCCAACGATTTATCGCCGTTCTCCGCAACGGCTGTCTCGCGATGCAACCGCTTGATGACGGCTAGTTTTCGTGGGGCAATTTCGTTGATGGCATTGGAATTTCCAAGTAGCGAAGCAGCGATTTCATTGATTACTTCGACACAGCGTATTGCGTCTTGGTGATAGTGTTGTTCCGGTGCGACCTGTTGAATGCTTTGCTCGCGATAGAATCGCTCGGCGAAATCAATACTGCAGCAAAGGCCATTTCCCGCCATCACGAGGATGCTGGATGACAATAGGCATCCATGGTACAGACCTCGTCCATGTGCCTTGTCTAGCTTGAAGGCAATGTCTGCAGCAATCTGCAGATGCTCAGTGGCGGTCGCTGCCGTCAGATATTCCGTGAGAGGAACCCCGGCGCATCGTTTGAGAACCAACTGCGGTACCGCGTCGTCTGTACGATCCTCTATGATTGGTCGCGCGATCTCTTCGCCAGAGCCTTGAATCTGCTGAACCAGTCGTTTCAATTCGGATTTCAGCGCTTCGTCACCGTTAAGGTGCGGGAGAAAGCGAATTTCGACTTGCTCGTTCGTCGTCGAATCTTCTGCAGCAAACGCGGTTCCTTGCTTGTCTGGCAATGGGACCCAGTTGCAGTACTCCCGTCTGCGACCGAAACCTCTAGGCTCTGCAGGCGCCAGCACAACGGTGATCGAACCGTTACTGGGTAGCGCTGGGACGAGCGTAGCAATGGAGACGGTCATCGATGTCTTTGAGGCAAGAAAAAGAGAATCCAGCAAATGGGGATAAAACGACTAGGAAAGATACAACCAAGATCACGGCCGGGTTAACGGATCCGTTAAGGTTGCAGTCGTTTCTACTACGGGCAAGCGGAGTTTTCCGGTGAAACCGAATGTATCGAATATCTCTTGGATACATCCATTGCGGATTAGCTGTGCTCTATTGAGCTAGATCCACGGAGAACGTGGTGGGCGACGCCAGCGACATCACAGGACTGTATTTTCCTCGACGGGCCGAAAAGGATTTCTGTCCGGGAAACCATTGCACACCGAGAAATGCGTCGACGGTTCCGGTGTCGCTCGGCATGATCATGTTTGTTTCACCATAGATGGCCAAACTGCATGTTAATGGCATCAAGACGTCAGCACCGAACAAGAACGGAACTTTCTTGGGCGGCGAAGGACCGGTCACGGCATTGTTTTCCCCATGCTCGTCGGCTAATCCAAACCAACACGTTGTTTGCGCTCCTGTTTCCCAAAAGTGACGCAAGAATAGATTGCCTTGATTAATGGGTTCTAAGCGAACCGGGGTGGCTGTACCAAAAACACCGTTATCTGTATACGAACGGAGCGCGAATTGCATTCCCACTTCGTTGTTTGCATTGAGTTGGTAGCTGCCGCGCCCACGCCACTGTCCTAAAGAAAAACGATCAAATGATTTTTCATACAGAAAGTCGTGAACGAGCCCCCACGAGAAACCATTATCCAATCGCTGAAACACACCAGTGGTGGTGAAACTCTGGGTACGACCAGTCGCTTCGCCCAGTAATTCGTAAACGCGGACCGCATTGGATGAAGCTGTTATCCCTGTCCCAATTTGGCAACCGAGGCCGAAAGCTTCTATCAACGGGAGTCCCGTATTTACCGAAGCGTGACCGCCTAGATTTGCGTTTACCCCGAAATCCTGAGGTTGTTTGGAGCCATCGATTGCGAACAGAAAGCTCGTTTCGTCATACCATTTTGGAAGCTGGGCGGCGTAGGAATTGCTTTCCTCGCAAAAGGACTTTCCCGAGAATACCATGGCCGTGCTTTGCTCTTGTGATTCAGGAGCATTTAGCCGGTATTGAGCAAGCTCAGCATCGACACGATTGGAACCAAGGAACTCCTCTTCTTCTTGAGCCCGCAATGCGGTCCACGCAGTCCAACTGAAGACGACGAATGATAAGATCGTTGTTGTGGCTGCTCGCATGATGCTCATCCTCGCATTGCTGGCATTTTCGGTCGTTGCGTCGCGCAAGGAACATCCGTGCTCCTGTCGTTGACGATTGGGATCGGAAAAGTCGGTCGGTCGCAACGAAACAAACCGCGAATTGCCGCCTTTAACGTTTGCGTAGCGTCCACAGCATCGTGCATGAACGCAGGGAACCAGGTTCGACGTGTCGAATTTTCGCCGAAATACAAAACGCGCGCTCGTGACTCGATTTCTGTGGAGCGGCACGGAGCGGACGAATCAAAATGCTGAGTGACTTCGCTGACTAGGGTCTAGCGGGTTGGCCCATACCCTTCAGGGTGCCGAGCCCACCATCAACACCGAGTGTCTGGCCCGTCACCCATGATTGGTTCGGGGATGCAAGCCACAGGACAGCCCTTGCGATATCCTCGGGCACTCCAAATCGACCGATGGGATGCATTGTCAACGAAGCTTCTGCAGATTTTGGATTGCTCCAGATTCGTTCGGTAAGCGGGGTTTGAACAAGCCCAGGTGCAACGGCGTTTACCCGGATCTTTTTGGCAGCGTAAGTCATTGCAGCAGACCGGACCATCCCCTCGATTCCCGCTTTGCTAGCCGCAATCGCTTCATGATTGGAGAGACCGATGGAGGCAGCTGCTGAACTCATCAACACAACCGATCCTCCGCCTGCGAACATGCGAGGCACGCATGTTCGGATCAAGCCCGCTGCGGACGTCAAGTTCGCACCAATGGTCTTGTCCCAGTCGGCGCGGCTGGTTAAATGCATCGGCTTAAGAAGTACCGATCCCGCCAGATTGATTGCAGCATTGATGCCTCCAAGCAATCCTTCAGCACTAGAAACGACGTGGTCCAACTGATCCCAGTCTGTACCGTCGGCCACGGCAAACCCCCAACCGTACTGTGCGGAAACCTCTTTAAGCGTATCTGCCGATCGGCCAACCAAAAATGCCTCGCCACCTTCTTCTGCAAGTTGCTTGCAAACGGCTCGCCCGATTCCGCCGCTCGCTCCGATGATGATAGCTCGAATAGTATTTGAAGATTCGGTCATTGCTGATTCTTTGTAAAGCGGTGAGAGGGTCGAATGCGCAATTTGGCGGGCGATTCATTCTGACAGCGATGAATCGCTTAGCTCGTCGTCAAAAACAAAACGTTAATTGCAACAAGACCAGTACTGTAGCGCTGCGACAAGTCCCTCAAATTGGAAAAAATGGAATTCGTTTGTGAGCGGCAATTTCCCGCTCATGAAGTCAAATTTCTTTTGTTGAAATTGCATCTAGACGGTTGTCGGGTTCGTATAGTCCACCATCGGGTCGCGACCGTTTCCAATCCAAAAGTTTTGATCTGTATCAAAGCGTTCCTAGTTGCAAAGTATGAGACAATACAAATGATGAAGTCAAAAGTTTTCGGTCTTGCGTTGGCAGCCGTCGCTGGTTTCGGTTCCGCAGTTTTCGCAGCAGACAAAGATATTGTTGATACCGCTGTTGGAGCGGGCAAGTTCAAGACGCTTGCTGCAGCACTCAAGGCTGCAGATCTCGTTGGTGCTCTGAAGGGCGCTGGTCCTTTCACCGTTTTTGCTCCAACCGATGAAGCCTTTGCAAAGTTGCCTGCAGGCACTGTTGAAGAGCTTGTAAAGCCAGAGAACAAGGCAAAGCTCACAGCGATCCTTACTCACCACGTTGTGAAGGGCAAGGTTTTGGCTGCTGATGTAGTGAAGATCAAGGGCGCAGTCGCCTTGGATGGTCAACGCATCGACGTTGCTGTCAAGGATAAGGCAGTTTCGGTTGACGGTGCAAACGTTTCCGCAACAGATATCGTTTGCAGCAACGGAGTGATTCACATCGTTGACACTGTTTTGATCCCTGCAACGGACAAGATCCCTGCAGTTGCCGACAAGGCAGGCACCTTCAAGACATTGCTTGCAGCTGTTAAGGCAGCTGGCCTCGTCGAAACACTCAGCGGCGAAGGACCTTTCACTGTATTTGCTCCAACCGACGAAGCTTTCGCAAAGTTGCCTAAGGCAACCCTCGAAGATCTGCTCAAGCCAGAAAACAAGGCGAAGCTCGCTGGTATCTTGACCTACCACGTTGTGGCCGGTCGTGTCTACTCGGAAGCTGCCGTTGCTGCAAAGTCAGCAAAGACAGTCCAAGGTGCTTCGGTCAATATCACTGCTAACGACAAGGGTGCATTCGTGAACGATGCCAAGATCATCGCCACCGATATCGATGCTTCCAACGGCGTAATCCACGTGATCGATTCCGTGATTTTGCCACCAGCTACAAAGTAGTAATAACTACTTCACAGCCGGAAAACTATTCGCCCAAGGCACTCGCGGTAAATCGTGAGTGCCTTTTTTCGTTCATGAGCAGGAACGCATCTCTCCGGACGTGCGGATCGTTTTCATTGCACTTCATTCCTGACAGAACTGATCCTCCTGCCGTTTTCGCTGATCACCGCCTCCGCATTTTTCACGCAGTCGCGTGCGCTAGCTGCAATCGTGAAGTAGGCGTTGGGACCAGCAGGATACGGAGATAACCTAGCCTGGGAATGAATGGGGGATTGAGTTACAATGGCAGGTTGAAGCAAGTGCCATGTGTGCCGCTTTGACTCGCTTCAGTAATATTCCCACCATAACGACTCTCGATTGCAAATCATGCGAATTACCAAGTCCAATTCGAACCGCTATTTTGTTTGCCTGTGGACATCCTGTTTTGCCATGTCCGTTTTTCCATACGGTGCAGATGGTCAAGAACCGTCAGCTAACAAAGCAGAACTTGCATCCAAAGCATCTGTCGGCGAACAAGGATCAGCAACCGCGGACGCTACGGCAGAGAATCGGTTCCTCTCGAACACTCGCCAATTGACATTCGACGGTGTGCGGGCTGGAGAGGGCTACTTTAGCCGCGATGGTAAATCGATGGTTTTCCAGAGCGAACGAGACAAAGACAATCCGTTCTATCAAATCTACCTGATGGACCGAGAGACCGGAGATATCGAAAGAGTTTCCCCAGGAACCGGAAAAACAACTTGCGCCTGGATTCATCCCGACGGCGATCGAGTGCTGTTCGCATCGACTCAATTCGACAAGAACGCAATCGCGAAACAGAAAGCCGAACTTGAAGATCGAGCAAGCGGAAAACAAAAAAGATACGCTTGGGACTACGATGAACAATTCGATCTAATTGAGTGGAATCGAAAGACACACGAATACAAACGATTGAGTGATGCTGTCGGTTATGACGCAGAAGCGTCGTATTCCCCAGACGGCAAGTACATTGCCTTTGCATCCAACCGTCTTGCTTATCAATCCAAGTTGTCCGAACGGGAGAAGAAACTGTTCTATGTTGACCCAGCAACGGCGGTAGATCTGTACGTTATGAAGAGTGACGGTACCGATGTGAAAAGAATAACCGATGTGTTCGGTTACGATGGCGGGCCATTTTTCTCGCCCGACGGGAAAAGGCTTTGTTGGCGTCGATTCTCTGAAGATGGTGCGTCCGCTGAAATCTATTCAGGCAATTTAGATGGCAGTGACGCAACGCGACTAACTTCGCTTCAAGCGATGAGCTGGGCTCCCTTTTACCATCCGTCAGGCGACTA
>CAIXME010000321.1 GCA_903920425.1 uncultured Pirellula sp.
CCAAGAATGATTCCATACTTCTTCGCAGTGTCCGACTTCGCGAACGTCTTGAGTTCGGCGAGGATTCCTGGAATGTCTGTGACCTTGTAATCAGGGGGAGCGAGCAAGTTAGCCGATGCAGCCTGAATACCTGTGGCAAAGCAATGACCATGACCATCGATGAATCCAGGCAGCAAAGCGCGACCAGCCAGATCGACCACTTCCGTGTTTGCGCCGCTATGTTTCGCGATCTCGTCATTGGAGCCAACAGCCAAAATCTTTCCATCTTTGATTGCCACGGCGTCTGCAATGGGCTTTGCATCGTTGACTGTTACGATGCTGCCGCCGCGAAAGATTTTGTCGGCAATTTGGCCGTACGCATAGGGGGAGGTCGTGAGCATCAATGCAAAGAGAAGGCAATATCGCATAGTCAGTACAAATAGTTCTTGATGGGTTGTTGTTTGGCGTTCCATATCGCTTAGCGAATGACATGATTTTAACTACAGGCCATTATTTTACCATCATGTAGAAGAAACTATGACTCACCGAGATCCCTGTCTTGAATAAAGCCTCAAACGCTACTTATTAAGCCGACTCGGTCCTCAAACGGATTCCGTTTTTGACGTCAAAGGGCTCATTACGAATGAGCAATTTGCCGCATTTGCTTTAGCTCGCATTGTGTACCGACCAGACGCACCGTTGACTGGGTTTTAGCCTTGCGGATGACCTTTAAGAGGTTCCTAGACGATCGGTGCAAAAAAGTTCTGCTTCGATTCTGTGGAAGATGAATTTGGTTTGTAGCAAATTTGTCGTT
Organism: uncultured Pirellula sp.; assembly: GCA_903920425.1. GTDB lineage: Bacteria > Planctomycetota > Planctomycetia > Pirellulales > Pirellulaceae > JBKCUI01. The sequence goes on from CAIXME010000321.1 coordinate 794, forward strand.
TGTGCCGATCTTGAACAAAAACTTCAAGGAATCCCACTGCAAGGACGGGACTAGTGCATCCGTTTCGCTGTTTAGACAAAAACGTTCTTCGATGGATCTCTAAACATCTGCTTTTTTTAGCGAAGCTTGCCCTATTTGCGTATCTTTCTCTGTGCGGCCCCAGAGGGTATTCCCAAGATTTCGCTTCGCGTGATCAACAAGCGGAAGTTCTTCAAAGGGTCACTTTTGCGCAATCACCCGTGTTGCCTGGACAGCAAGTGGACTCTTCCATTGCAACAGCTTCGGTTCTCGGGCCCGACTCTGAACTGAATGAGCTAAAAAGCAAACTGCAGAACCAAGAGCGGGAGCTTCAAGAATTACGTTCGTTCGTTTACAGCAACGCGCCAAACTCCTCAACAGAACCGAGCACGACTCCACAATCGCTCGCTCCTCCTATTGCATTCTACAACTTGCTTTCGGCACCCGAAGAGCCAGGCGGCGGTGCTCTGATTCGCGTCAAATCGTCTGCTCCCGATATTGGCTTGATGGTGTATGGGCGGATCGCAATAGATAGCGTTACATCTAATGGCCGGCTCCTAGCGCCGTTTGGTTACATTTTCTTGGGGCCTCGATTTCCCGAAAGTCAGTGGACCAACGCAATCAGCGCTAGACAAAGTACGCTCGGTTTTCTTTTCACGGGACCGGACCTTGGCGACTTCAAGACTTTGGCTCGCTTCGAAACTTACTTCCTATCTTCTGTGACGGATGCAAACGTATATGGTTTGGCTCAGTACTTTCTATACGCCAAACTCGTCAACGATGACTGGGCATTTACGGGCGGAGTGACCAATGCCCTCGTCAATCCACTTGCACCTAGCGTACTCAATCCAGCCTCTGGTTCGGACTTTGGAAATCTGGGGTTCATGCGCCCCCAACTGCGCGCCGAGAGGTTTCTGAAACTGGACGATGATTTTGTTATTACTCCGCAAGTTGCTATTACATCGCCGGTTGGCACAGACTTTTTTCAACAGTTAAACGTATCCAGTACCGGTGCACAATTGACTGAAGAAACCGGTTGGCCAAACATCGAAACGCGACTCGGTTTTGGATTAGGTGAAAAGCCTCAAGGGGCTCGATACCGAGACCTTGAGTTCGGCTTTTCAGGTGCTGTTGGTGAACTGCGTTTCTCACGCAGTGATTTCCAAACTCCAGTGGAGCGATTTAACACGCTTGTGTGGATGTACGGCGCGGACATTCGTGCTCAGATAACCGACAAGTTTGCCCTTATGGCTGAGGGCTTTTATGGAAATGCACTCGGAAGCTATGCGGCCGGAAACAAACAAACATTCAACCTAGACACGGGCGAAGGCGTTCGAGCAAGCGGTGGATTCATCGAAGCTCAATACAAATGCACTCCGAAATGGATCACGCATGGCGGCTTCATGATTGATAATCCGTTGGACCAAGATGTGCCGCTTTCAGGTCGCACATATCAGCAAAACGCCTATAGCAACATCATGTACATTCACAGTCGTTACTTGCAAGTCGGTTGTGAGATCGCCCATCTTTGGGCAGGCTTCAAGAATCCGGTCAATGGCGACAATGAAGCTTGGGTGTTTCACAACAAAATCACTTTTACATTCTGACAGGTGATTTCTCGCAAAGGCCTTTAATCTTCCGGTAGCAATCGGACTCGTTTCGGCCCGCCTGCGACCTGAATGGTTTGACCGCTTACCCATGAACCCGCCGGTGATGCCAGCCAGAGAAACGCATTGGCAACGTCTTGGGAAGTGCCGCTGCGACCGGTTAGGTTATCTGGATTCGTCAACCGTTCCTGTGTCTTGGCGTCCAATCCTGCGGCTGCATAACCTTCTGTTAGTACGGTACCAATAACAACGGTGTTCACGCGAATTTGCTTCGCGAACAAGTGCGCAAGCCCAAGCATCATGTGATTAAGTGCAGCTTTAGCGGAGCTGTACGCAAGAAAGTCGAATGCTGGAGCAATGCCAACCATCGAACCCGAATTGGTAATCGATGCATATTCGGACTTTCGCAAGAAAGGGGCACATTCTTCGACCATGCGAAGAGCGCTAAGCGCGTTCAGCTTATAAGACTCAATCATCTGTTCGTTCGTAACAGCGATCGGATCGGGGTTCGCTTGTCCCCAGCCCACGTTGTTCACCAAAGTCGTCAGTCCACCGAATGCCTCAACTGTTTTGGCCACACATGCTTTCACTTGCGAGTCATCTGTCACATCGCATTGCGTACCAATTACTTGCTGACCTGTCTCTGCAGCAATCAACTTTGCGGTCGCTTCTGCTTTCTCACCATTGAGATCCGCGATCATGACTTTCGCGCTGGCGGCCGCGAAGGTACGAGCGATGGCCTCACCGATGTTCTGTGCACCACCGGTGATCAAAGCAACGTGGTCTTTCATGGAAAACGAAGCATAAGGATTGAATGGCATAGCGAATTTCCGGTGGTGGGTTGAATGAAAGGTTAGGGGAGATTTGGCCTGTGAACCGTAGCTTGCTGACATCGGCACTTAATGGATCAGCAAAGTCAAGTTGAGCCGTATCATCAGTCGAGCTCTTGAACACCGCCGCCGCTGACGGTAAGCACTTGACCACTAATCCATGCGGAAGCTGGAGCGACTAAAAAAAGGGCGGTTGCCGCGATGTCGGATGCTTCGCCTAACCGCCCCAGCGGAGTGTGCTTGAGCATGGCTTTCTCCACCTCAGGTGACAAAACAGAGGCAAGAGCGGCAGTCCGAATCGCCCCTGGAGCGATTGCGTTTACACGAATGTTGGCTGGCCCGAGATCGAATGCCATGTTCCGCGTCAAGTGATCGACTGCTGCCTTTGAGGAGCCATACGAACACATGCGCTGATTCTTGTTCTGGCCCGCCATCGAGCTAATGTTAACAATCGCTCCACCGCCCGCTGCCTTCATATGGGAGCTACAGAGCTGGCAAAGACGAAACACAGAATAAACATTGAGTTGATAGGCCCACTCGAAATCTGTCATTGGCATATCAAACGGCTTGGGGCCACCGCCTCCTGCGTTGTTGACTAGGATTTCGAGGTGTCCGATCTGCTTCACTGCTTGGTTTACAACATCTACACGTTGCTGTTCGTTGGTGACATCAAGCTTATAGCCGAATGCAGGCACACCAAATTCGCGACACTGCAGCGCAGCGTTTTCGGCCTGCTCCGCATTCAAATCGGTACAGATAACAGCGGCACCAGCTTCTGCCAACATTAAGCTGATCGCTCTTCCGATACCGGCGCCGGCACCAGTTACCAAAGCCGCTTTGCCTTGAAGTGAAAACAGAGATGCAATCGCCATTAAGGACTTCCAGTCTTGCAAGTAGAAGAGATCACGCCAACGACTTCACGGGGGAAATACGCCCTCCTGCGGTTTAATTGGCGATCTATGGTACTGAAAACGAAGCTTTCGAACTATCAAAATCTTGCGATTCTCATTCTGGAACTTGTTTTCGATCTCGGAATCATTGGCCTCAATCGCTTGAACGGATCGCTATCGAGTCATTTGCCTATATGCAGAAGGCGTTACTCCCATGGTGGCCCGAAATGCGGCACTGAAGTGACTGGAAGAACTATATCCCAGTTGCAACGCGAGTCCAGTCAGTGTGAGTTCCGATTTTGTTAACTGGTTGCGCGCGCTTTCGATTCGCAACATTCCAAGATACTGCCACGGCGAAGTACCAACTGCAGCGCGAAACGCACGAGAGAAGTGGAAGGGACTTAGACTTGCAACTTTGGCCAGTTCTTGGAGAGAGATATCCTGTCCAAGATTTTCGTTCATGTACTCAAGTGTAGATGTCAGCGTCGTTGTCGATAGTCGTTCTCGTCTAGATGGCGCATCACTGGTCTGTTCTGATTTCCACAACTCTATTGCTAGGTCGAGAAAGAGCGAGTCCATTCTCAATCGCATTTGCGATTGCGGCGAAGACAGGGCGTCGACGAGTCGCGTTCCCGAGCGAATCAGCGTCGGTGACCAGATACCAAGTAGGGGGCTAAAGCCCTTGGGATTGATTCGCTTAATGAACTCGGTGGATTGCTCGCCCAGGTCCTGCATCCACTTCACTGGAATCATGCAATGCAGGGCTTGTGAGTGACTGACAGGCTGGACTCGCACATGCAGTTCTTCAGAAGCGGTGGTGAGGCTGGCATGACCAGGAACGATGAGCTGTCGAAGCTCTTTCCTACCATTGATACGGAAGGTCTCAAGGCACCCATTGAGCTGCAAATTAAAATGGTGGTGTACTCCCTGAGTCTTGAATTCAATTGCCTTTGCCGATTGCAGATCGGTGATGAAGGCATTAGGAGTCGCCACTTCCGCGGGCCGAGACGTCTGCTCCTCGTACATACGGATAGCATCCCGTCTGTCGCTTCTAAGTTGGTACTCAATCATGTGGGTGCCGTACGTTTCGAAGTAGCGTGCCAACGACACTCTTTCAGTAGCGACCTGTGATCGCTGAGCAGATCTCATTCTATCGCGTACCGTTGCAAATTGGCTCAAATTCGGAAACTCGAGGGATTAACCCTGCAATCCCTTATTTGGATCTGACTCGGTTCGTAGACAGACCATCCTCGACTAGTGGTTGCATCTTTTGGTAGGCATACCGGTAGAGCGGCTTCGAAACAGAGACTGTCTTCGGAAAAGCAAATCGTCGAGTTAACAAACTCGTAGCCCTACGAACGCAAGGAGTTTTGACGTCTACAGTTCGGTTCGATCTTTGGCAAATCAATATTTCACCATATTAATCACAGTCCAGGCTGGGCAGAATCCCCAAAATGGAGTGGCGTTTGCAACGACTATTTCCCCACTTAAGTCCGCTACTCAAACGTTTCCCGACAGCCCAAGTTTGGACAGTTGGACACGCCGGAGCAAGTTCGGTTTGGACGAACTGTGCGCCGTAATAGGTAAAAGTTGCGTTGCTATCTTTGAGAATTTACTTTCTGCAATTCGAGCCGTCGGCGAGAACTTCGTCGGTACGAATATGAAAAGCTTCCAATTGACTAGCGCCAAATGTGGTGGTGATCGCAACATCAGCCGCATCACGTCCCCGAGCTACGAGTATACGACCGATTCGCGGGGTATTATTGCGAGCATCCGCAGGGTACCATTTCCCCCCAAGATACACTTCAAACCAGGCGCTCAAATCCATCGGATAAGGGGCGGCAGCCACACCGATGTCTCCCAAATAACCTGTGCAATAACGGGCAGGGATATTCAAACAGCGGCAAAAGGTGATTGCTAAGTGCGTGTAGTCACGACAAACCCCCGTCTTTTCTTTGTATGCTTCAAACGCAGTCCGAGTCGCTCTGGCTTGCATATAGTCAAAGCGAATATGCGAATGCACATAATCACAGACGGCCTGAACGAGACTCCAACCTGCAGGTTGTTGTCCAAACAAAGACCAAGCAATCTCCCGCAACTCACCATCTACCTCACAATAGCGACTGGCAAGCAGGTAGAGTAAGACTTCATTCGGTAGGTCCTGCGGTTGGTGTTGAATCGCTCCCCATCCCATGACATCCGTGTTGCCGTCATCTTCCACGATGGCATCGCTGAAAAAAGTAGTGCGTCCGGGTGCGACCAAGACTCGACCACATCGATTACCATAGATATCCGAGTAGGATGAGACCGGAACCTGGGGTTCAACCCTAAAACGTTCCGCGGTTCGTACATTAGCATCAACCGATGGATGCAGGCTAAGCATTAGAACGATCGAAGTTGGCTCAGGAAAAGTAAACGCAATTTCAAAACCGACCCGAATCAACATTAAAACTCCACTGGCTGAACGTCTGCAATATCGAACACAGGAAGCAGATCATCGTCGATCATAGCAGCCTCGTTTCAAGAAAGCGATGGTCTTAGGTTAGGATTCATAAGTTAGGATTCTCCCCGCCGATCGGCAGTTATTCAAAGGATTCATGAAATGTCGCAAGACGAAACTTGGTATTTCTCCTACGGAAGCAATTTGTCTAAACAGCAAATGCTACGTCGCACGGGATCCGTTCCTGTGTCGCGTAACGCCTGGCTTGCCAACTATGGGTTGGAGTTCCGAAAAGTACTCGTTGGAGAGGATGTCTATGCTACGATCGTTCCGTTACAAGGAGCAATTGTTCACGGAGTAGCGTATCGATGTAGCCCGCATGCAATGGCCCAACTCGACCTGTTCGAAGGCGTTGCTGAGAATTGCTATCGCCGCGAGACAGTCCAAGTCTCTACTCAGGTCGGTGAAGTCTTAGCCTGTGTCGTCTATATCGGAGAAGCGTTTTCTACGGAGATTTCTATTCCAAACGCGAACTACTTGGACTCGATCTTAACAGGAGCGAACGAACATCAACTACCAAACGACTACATCGATTGGATCCGAAACATTGCAACGGATAGCTCTGGAACAGGTCTGAGTATCTACAGGTTTAGCAATCCGCAGTAGTTTGTCATTCCCCACTGGCTCGCGTCTTGAGATCACCAACGGCTGTGTTGATACCAGCGTTGATTGGGACGGCGGATTGCCACGACCGGTGAAGATCAGCGACACGGGGGCGAGTCGTCTACCAGGCCCAGTAGCAGGCTTGCCACGCCTTTCCTGATCCGCAAGGAGACGGGATGCGAGCGGGAGTGCCGCGAAACTCTCAGTTCATGTAACCGCTCGATTTCAGCACACGCACCCCTTTGATTTAGCCGCTCTTGCTGGTAGGCTCGTGCGCAATCAAATTTCCTATCGGCCAGCAATGAACAGCTTAATTTCTGAAACGGAATTTCCGGATCAATAAACAACATGCCTAATCTCTCCAACGCTGGCCAACAACTTGTTCAAGAATTGTCTCAGAGACATCAAGTGTCGACCGATGCGGCCACACATATGCTGATTGCTGTTCATAATGGCCAGGGAACCATGGCGCAGTTCAGCCATCCAGAATTCGGCGGCTCCGGCCAATGGATGCGCGGCGGCATGACGATGGTGAGCGATCTATTCAATTATCATCTCAAAAATCGAGTCGATAGCATTTGCAATGACATATCGAATCTCTTGAGTACACATCAACTAGTGCCCTTTAGCGGATCGTTCCAATCGCAGAGCCAGAATGGCGTGTCGTCGCAAACGCAAGCGGCAGGTACCATTGGCTCGAACAACAATTTGTTCGAACCGGATCCGACAACAAACTGGTGGCCCACAGATTTCGGTTCGCCCTCGGCGACTGGCTCGCAGAACAACGTCCGCTACGCGTACTTCTCTGGTGCGCGTCGCCTAGCAGTGATGACAGGCGGCGAGGTCTGGGTGTACGACACGCAGGATCACCAGATCGGCGGCTTCTCACAGCAACAGGGTGCTGGAGGCTCAATCACTTTTTCCAGCCAGTTCGGAACGGTCAATCTTTCAACTCTACCGGTCGTCTCGCGAGGCGGAGTACCTCAGCGACCAAGCGAGGCGAGTCCACCGCAAGCAGCTATTCCAATTTCACGCGATGTCTCAACGGAACAGCCTGCGGTGATTTCGAACTTTAGTGGCTCGCCAACACGTAACAACTCTGGCAACGACGTTCTCGACACGTTAGAGCGATTGGGCGCTATGAAAGAAAAGGGGTACATCACGGACGAAGAGTTCGCCAGCAAGAAAGCCGAACTACTCTCGCGTCTGTAGATCAGCGATTCTGTCCGGTCGCAACGCGGGCTGTTTTGCTTAATCCATAGCCATGCGTTCCAAAGAGACCATGGATTAACACCGCGTGACTCAGTTCTCTCGCTTGAAACCACACTGCCCTGAAGATTGTCACGAGAATCCGGACAAACATGCTAGAGTAGTTGTTGAAGATGTATTGTTGGTAGCTTGCTAGATTTGTAAGTGTTTTGAGTCGAGGCGATCCAAGACCACCTTCGCAGCAAGTCTCGCAAATCCTGTGGCACTTGGAGCATTGCAGCTTCGCGCGGATGTCAATCAGTAGTCCGCCACAAGCCGGACGAGCCGGTAAGCACGGCCTTTCGCTCTGTGTAACTTTCGCTTCCACGTTGATTCCGCTTGGAATGTTCTCTCGCTGGAACTAAAGCTTCCACAAGCTCTCGAAGTCCGAATTTTGCAACATGAGTGAAGTTGAGACATCGTTTCCGATTTACTTAACTTCACCGATGAAAAATCTCCCAACTTAACGCTCACTCCTCAATGCTTACGGTCCAGTATGCTTCTCTGATGAACCTGGGCCAGCTTTTCTCGAAGGGATTTACCGCTTGGCCTTGTCGCCGATACGACGGAACAACACGTCGAGTCCGTCTTCGCCTTTCAAGTCATCTTCGTCGTCATCCTTGATCGCGCCCTGATCGACCAACACCGATGCCCAGTCTCCGCTGCCCCAATCCGCCAGGGCGACATCCAATGAGGCTAGATCATCCTGCTTTTCTACAGAGCCTTCCATCAGCAGACCGTTGTCGCGACGATTGTGCAGCTTGTCCTTGTCGTATACGAATTGCACCGCACCGGCGTTGACCTGAGGCTGCGTGAAGCTGGTAATTGCCACACCGGGATTGGAAACAAACTCGCCCTCGCCGCTAGCATTGAGTCTGTTCAGAAAATTGATGATCGTGAGGACGTCGAGCGGATCAACGCTGTTATCGGCGTTCACGTCGAAGTAACCGAACGAGTCGAGTTCTTCGCTGCTCATGGGTCCGTCTGATGCAAGCCAATCTGGTCTGCTGAAACTGTTGAGCAAGTTAATGACTACCAAGACGTCGAGCGGACCAATGCTCCCATCGGCGGTCACGTCCATTGGTAGAATTGGATTGGTATCGCGAACTTTGTTGTTCACACGCAGTTTTTGAGCACCGCTGTGTAGAACGTGAAAGAACTGACTATCCTTGACTGTAGGTCTTCCGGCGGTCCAATGGGTGCCGTAATCCATACTGTCGTCCGTATCCAGCGACATCTGCACCTCGCCCGAGGACGAGGCCGCGGGAGCAAAGCGGATGTCATCCGGTCCGTCACTGCCTTGGATTACAGTCGTTGGCGCTTTTAGCTCACCAAGGAAATCAAATTTGGAGGGAGTCGTGCTGCCGGGGAGGGAATGCAACGCCAGTGTCACTGGTCCATTCGATAGCACTTGACTCTCTGGGACGGCAATCAATTGGCCCATTGCCGAAACAAACATCTCTCCACCTGCGGACATGGTGCCCAGGACAGATACAGAGCCTAAACTCTCAAGTCGCAAGTTGCCGGTTGCGAACAACCCTTCGATTTCCGGCGTGGTCTCGCCTTCGCCTCCTGCCTTGGGAACGGCCTTTTTACCAACGGTCAAATCCCCCATGCTTTTCAGGCTGATATTCCTGCCAAAGGCGTTAATCGTCGTCCCTTCGTTCACTACTTTCTCCAACACAAGCTCACTCGCCTTCGTGAACTTCAGCGTGAACGCGGTTCCTTTTTCCGTGGGATCCACGAATTCAACTGTGTCGTTGACCTTGTAGCCACTGCCGCTGCTGGTAATGGTAACCTTGGGTTTGCCGTCCACGCCGACTTGGATCGTCGCGACAAGTCCGGTCCCGTTACCTGATGTCGTTTCAGGGAATAGTTTCGTAGGTGTCGCGGTTGCTTGCCAGTTGTTAATAATTTCTGGCACTGTTTCTAACTCCAACTCAGCAGCCGTCACGACCTTCAACATGAACAGGGCTGATCCCTCAGGATCCAGGAATTGAACCGTGTCGTTGACCTTGTAACCATTGCCGTTGTCGTTGACTCTCGTCACCTTTGGCTTGCCGTCCGCGTCGACTACGATCGTTGCCAGCAGTCCGGTCCCATTGCCTGATGTATAGAACGGAGATTGCCGACGGTACGTGAGGGTTGCAAACAACCAATCGTTCGTTACTCCCTCGATCGTGAAAGGACAGGAGACGCCGGTGATGTCACCCAGTGAGTTGTCCGTTGCTAGATTGATCTTGTTCGCACGGATCGCTACGTCAGCGCTACACAGGTCGACGAACCCTCCTGGGAAATTTAGGGCAGCGTCTCCAGTACGGGAGAACACGTTTTTGACTCGAAGTGGAGAATTATCGCTGGACTCCGCATTGATATCACCTTTCGCCCGCAAGATGGCCTCGTCGTGATTGGCAATCTTTAGGCGTTGGTCTTTGGTCCCGATCTTTCCGTTCGCCGATTCAAGTAGCACCACATTCGCGGCAATATAGGGCAGGCTGGAAGTAATTTCATCAATGCCGCTCCTTATAAGGTCGCCGTTCGCCTTGATTTGAATATGAATAGTGGTACCAGTGTTGTCCCCATCAAAATTACCACGCATACGACCCAGCACCATATCGCGTTCAGATCCGATAAAGATATGACTGGACGCGAAGATATCGATTCTTCCTCCTGATTGGATGTCGACATCTTCACGTCTTAAGACGTGCAAGTGCGTAGCTTCGTTGTACTTCGCCGGGTCTGTGATGACGGGAGCAACGAAGTATAAGCCTTCCTTGAAGGAGTCAGCGGTGCCGATCAAGCGGCTGTGCACGGGACGCGCCGCCGAACCGTCCGTCATGACGGAATCGACTTCTAGAATTTTGCCGTCTGCTGAGATCGATTTCACCTTGTAGAACACACCGCGATCGGTCGTGCTGGCCGGGTCCCCAGCCAGCATGATCGCTTGCCCGACCTGGAAGCCCAGGGCACCCCATGTGCTGCTGGAGTCGCCGTACGGGGCATCTTGATTCTTTGTATAGCCGTTTAGTGTCAATTTGTAATTATCTTGCACGGAGATCGCGACTTCGACTGGGGCTTTCGTTGTGAATATCAGGTCGCCCGATTCCGCCGCAACGACGGCGGCCCGTTGGTCGAGGTTCAGTACAGAAGGTTTGCCGGCCGCGTCTTTTAGCACGATCGTTTGACCGTGATCGTAGGTGCCGACACCGTAAGAAGCAATGCGCACGGTTTTACCGATGATATTTGGCTGTTCGATGACCAGTTCGGTGTCCGTATTCGTCAAGAAACTGGCGACGAAGCTGGGGTCGCGCAGATTCTTCAATTGCTCCTCTGTCCAAAGATGCATCGAGTCTTCGATCTCTTTCTTCTCCGCCTCCGTCGCCGTGTATTCGTAGTTGGGATTAAACGCTAAAGTGGCGCGCCAGGCCGTATGCCAAGCGTTGCGTTGATCTTCGATGTTTTTCAAGGCGTCCCGAACATATTGGTTAAGAAGCCGGCCAGATAAACCAGCAGCCTTACCTTGCTCTCTCAGTGCCTTTGTTCGTTCCGTTTTTTCTGCGGTGCTCAACGTCACTCGATCGCTTTGAAAACTCTCTGGTTCAGACTCTCGCAAGTCCCAATAGTCGCGATACTCGCTCGTTTTGGTTGCTTCTAGAGCTGCGATGCGACTGGCGAGTTTCGCATCGAACCCGGTGTCCTTTGTCAGTTGCAAATCCTTCCAAACGTTTTTCGTCAGATCGTCGATGGCACGTTCGTCACGTATGTCGATGAAATTCGAATCGGCCATCGAGAATCCGGGTGCAAAGCTGATCGAGACATCTCCACCAGCCTGAATCTGGTTGACGAAGAGCTGCCTTTGGGACAAAAGGAATGCGTCTCCTGGCGTTTTCGCAGAGAAGCTCACCTTCCAAGGCGTACGAATTTGAACGGGCATTTCTGTGGTACCAATATCACCCGTATCGGCAACTAGGTTCAGCACGGAAGGGACCCCTTGAGATTTACCGACGTCCGTCTGAATCAATGCGCCTTCCACAGCCGACTTGATTCCTCCTGCGGCGCGGAGCCAAGTATTGCCGGTTGTTTCTATCCGGTTGATGACCAAATCGCCGCTTACTTCGTGGATGTTGGTGTTATTGTGTCCAGTAGCAGTGATATCCATCCGGCTATCATTGATAACCGGTTGCCATAAACGTGCTTTGGTAGAATCCACCTCGTTATAATCCACCTCCGACAATGTTTTCGTCAATGGCTGTGCGCCTCGATAGACGTAGACAGTCCCTGCCAACCCGCCAGCAGTATGGTTGGCAGCCACCAGCACCCGCTGGCCGTTGTAGGTTGTGCGCGGTGGGCTACCAGGCTTGACTGGCTCATCGGACAGGTAATCGAAAGCCACTCTGTCGGCGAGATCTGTTCGTACCGGTTTTGCTGGGGTCCCAGGTGTTGCTGCGGTCCCAGGTGATGCTGGGGTCCCAAACTGGTTCGCTGTTAATGTGATCTGCCGCCCCTGAATCAGGCCGCGGTCGGTCGTGAGCACAAGGCCGGTATTTTTGATGTTCGTCACACCACGGTCATCTCCAACAATACCATCGATCGTGACGCGACCGATCGTCCAATTAATATCGAGTTTTGGCTCTTTCAAGCCTGTGAAATTGATGGCAATCGGCCGATCAGCCTTGATCGAGTGCGTGTGGTTTACGGTTTCACCTTGCCTAGTTATGGCCTGCCACGTCGTATCACTACCAAAAAGCCCCCAACCAAATGAATCAACGGTTATTTGATTTATCGGACTTACTCTTATTGGATTGGCCCTGTTTGTCGTTTGTGCGTTGTGGCTAAAATTCTCTTGATTCGTTACGTCGATGTAGAAGTAGGCGCCTGACGGAGCAATTTTTGGTTCGCCTACGGTCCTCGTTTCCACGCTTTTTAAAGTTTCGGGATCGGCGGAGAGAAAGTCGATACTAAAAAGGCCAGCACTCGTGCCATGATATTCCGTTGTCTGCAAAAGTTTTTCTTCCACTATCGTGAAACCGTATCGCAAGCCTTGCTTTGGCTGGTACGAGTGGGTGCTTGTAAGTTCATGCCTTTCACCTGATTTGTAGAGATAGTCCCCGTGGGATTCGTAGATGGTGGGCTCATTAGGTTGATAGGAATCGTTGATAACTAGCCTTCCGTCGGCACGGTTAGAAAGGTCGATATTTTGCAATCTGATAGGGTGGTTCTGCCCCACTTGAGATTCAATTTTCACGCTTGCGTAACCACTGGCTACCTGGATTTTGCCCCCACCCGTATTGGCGAGATGGCCATGAATCTCAACGTAACCGCCGACAGGAACAATGTCGCCAACGACATACTCATCCTTATCTGTGTCGAAGAAAACGGTAACATAGGGGTTTTTGTCCTTCTTCAATTCGTGAAGACCGGTTTTCTTTTCTAACCCTCCAGCTTCATTGTGCATGTCGGCGGTGATAACGAGTGTGTAATCAGTGCGTCCGCTTTCGATGAGGCCGTTCAAGTTGATGAAGGCCGCTTTCAGAATGACCCGTGCGCCCCGCAGTGCTTCGCCTGTGGGCGTGTTCAGAGCGTTCGACGCGGCGGTTGGATTGTCGACAGGCCCGGCGCCTTTCCCCCCATTCGTAAACGGCAGTATTTTTGTGTAGGCAGAACCACCCGCTTCAAAGATACTGTCCGCACCAGCAAGATTGATGCTCAGCGTGCCGGCACGCCCGGCTTCGATGGTCTGGGTCGCAGCATTGATGGAAGCACTGATTTCGATGGAGCCTGCACCATCGGATCGGTTCTTCAGTGTCACATTGCCACTGGGATTGTCGATCTGTTTTGCTACGTTAATGCCCGGCCATGGTCTTCCGGTGTCTTCGGAAACGATCGCCTCATTTTCAACCAGGATTGTTGGCGTGGTCGTCCGTTCTGTCGTTAGTTTGTCATTGAAAAAGATACCACCGTTGTGATCGGGGATGGACAATTTTGAGGTGGTGAGATAGGCATAAGTTTTGTTAGTAATTGTGATACTGGGATCGGAAGGTGCCTTCATTCTGCGCATAACGTCTGGCCTGTCAGCCAGGATGTCAGCAAAGATGCGAATGGCACCCGACGATGCAGTAATGTCTGGGATGACAAGGAACGATGTCTCAATTTCAGAAACCACTTCAATGCCACTGGGCGTTAATTTCAACCAACCCTCCGCTGTCAATTTGGCTCGAAGTCGTGTTACTTCGGCTTCGTAAAACTGCTTTAATTGCGACGACGCTTCGTGGATCAGAAGCTGATTCTTGGCATACAAGAACGCATCCCCATCAGGCGAATTTACTTTTCTATTAGTCTTTACTAAGTCGCTGTCAGAGAGGCCAAAATTCGTGGACAAGACAACCTGATAGTCGTTCGGTTTGTTTGGATCGGGCTGGGCGGGTTCATTGATCTCCTTGATGACAAGCGTTTTGTCTTTACCGATACCGGTTTCCAAGGTTCCATTGACGGTCACGGTCGCATCCGCCTTGGTGGATGATTCGCCAGCGAATTGTCCCACTCCTCCCTCGGTATCGCCTGTCAAAAGGTTGACGACGCTGGTGACGCCGGTCTGGATAGCGTTCATCCAATTGACGCTTTTGGCTTGGGCCGAAACCCGTTGAACATCGTCGCCATCGGCATACAGCAATATGTCGCCGCCGGATTTAACTTCCGCGCCCTGCGTCACGACAATCGTATTCGTCTGGAGCAGGTGCGCATCGGAATCAATGTTATCCAATGGGATCAGTGAGCCTGCAAACGCGTCGACATTGCTCGTGATTTTGTACACGTCGTTCTTCGGGTTCTCCGGGTTCGAAGTCATCCCCGCCAGCAGGGCCACATCTTTGGTCGAGAACACTTTCGCAAACGAACCAATTGTCACCGACTTTATTGGCTTGAGGTCAATCGTGGCCTTGTTTCCTGTCGCCGTCGCCGCACCGTAGGCATCCGAATTCGCCTGGATGGTTACGTCCGCATGTTCGTTCGCGGCAAAATGAATGGGTGTCTTGGCGTCTATCTGGACTCCTCCACCGACCGTGACGCCGATGTTGTGGTCTGTCGATATGATTTTCGTGATCAGAGCGCCTCCAGCCGCTAGGCCGCCCGCCTTGAATTTCACTCTGTCCTTGATTTGGATGTTCTGAACAGCTTCAAACTTGCTGGAAACAGTGTCATCGGCTTTCAGATCGATCTTCGCGTTCTCGCCAATCGTTGTGGTGGTATTGAGCTTTAGCGTCGTGTCATGAATCATCCCTACGCCGGCGATAAGGCCACCCGCGACGGCGTCGACATTATCGACGGCCTCGACATTATCGGCTATGCCGGGATCCGTTTTCTCGATCTTGTTGGTGGCGGTCGCATTCATTCTTCCGGCCGTCACCACCGATCTACTGCCGATGTTCACGTTCACGGTGGAGTCGATATTGTTGTTAACAGCACCACCACTTCCGGAAATAAGTCCGCCACTGAGTGACAATAGTTTCGCGTTGTACTTGGAGGTGTGATTTGCATCTGCATCGAGCTTGCCGGTGACCGTTAACTTGGCGCCGTCGTCGATAATCGCCTTGGTGATGCTCCTAGTTGTGGTATCGCCCTTGGAAAGCGCAACGCCGATTCCGCCAAAGGAACCGAGCTTGGCTGTGCTGGTGTTATTGTCCACGCTGATCGTTTGCAGGTCCAAATTGCCCGTGGTCAGAATGACATTTTTTCCGATACGCGAGGTCGTTTCATTGTCGGACTTGGCTTCCGTAAGGGTATTGCCCGACGAGAGCAGACCGACTGCGAGACTGCCCGCTTCGGCCGTTTGGGATGTCGCTGAGTTGACTCGAATATCCGTTTTGCCTGTCACTGTAATGGCGGAGGAAAGCTGGTTAGAAGCCTTGTTATCCGCGATTTCGGCGGTCGATTTCGTCGTGTTGGTGTTGTAGGCGATCGCTCCATTTGCACCGAGCAACAAACCGCCCGACGCGCCAGTCGCTTTAGCGGAACTGCCATTGGCAGGGGCAGCGTTATTTTCGGCATGAATCGTTAGCGCACCGACATTGATCGGTTTGCCGATAAAGTCCAATCTATCGATCGGTTTTCCGCTAGAGTCCAATCTGGAGACTAATGAACCGCCAATCGTGACATCGGAACGTGACGCGCCGACTGCGGCACCGGTGCTGACCGCCAGTCCGGCCGATTCCGCAGTAGCCAAAGGCGTAAACTTGGTGCGAATCTCCAACGTCCCGTCGGAATCCACTTTTGACATGACGACTTCGGATTTCAAGACGGGTTCCAAGGTGACTTTGCTGATGGAGCCTGCTGCCCCGAGTCCAAAGCCGCCAATCGAGATCGCGATTGCGGCTGCCTTGGAATCGGCGTCAATGGTGTCCGCGGAATCTGCTGACACTTTGATATTTTTACCGATGAGGTCACTGTCCTGGACCATCGCATTGACTTGAGGTTTCGCGGTGACCGTGGCCAATGCTCCACCACCGGCAATCGCGGATCCTCCATAGGAGGCGGCGACACTTGCGGTCGCGGCGTCGTTGGTAACCGTCACATTGTTTTTCGCAGTGACCGCGATATCGCCATTTGCCGATTTCAATTTCCCGCCGCGAATGGTGGAGGAAACTATCGGTTGTAGGGTGGTGGTAGCACTGGAAACACCAAGACTGATGGCGGCGCCGGCACCAATGGCGGCAGCTACGCTGGCACTTTTCACGTTGAGATCGGATTTAATTGTATTAAATGCATTGACGGTAACACCCGAGACAGCACTGTTCTCTTTATTGCTAGAGCCCTCGATCTGAGCCTCGACTTTGCCACTTAGATCATGACTGGCATTAACTCCGGCCACGGCTGCCGCTACTGCCCCGGCGCCCACAGCGAAACCGATCGAGACAGCGTTGACGTCCGAGTTCAACTCACCCGTGCTGGATGCATTGACTGTGACCGATCCACCTACCTTGAACTGGCCTCCGCTGATCATGGCCTGAGTGAGTGCTGTCGCGGGGATGATGTTTTCGACTGACGAAAGGCCGAGGGCGACTCCCACGCCAACAATGCCACCTCCAACTGCCACCGATGCGGATATGATCAGGCCGTCGATGGTAGCTGTGTCCTCAGCCGCCACCTTTAAGTTTCCTGCAATCGATAAAAAGCTATCGAAAATATTGGATAAAGTCTGATTGTTGATTTCGTTCTTGGACAGGGCTCCCGCCCCGCTGACCGCCACGCCAGCCTTGCCGCCGACCCCGATCGATACCGATGCCGCGGCAGAGATGGCGTTGATCGCTCCGCTAGACTTGGCGTCCAGATTGATGTCACCAGTACTCGTTATCACGTCGCTGTTGCTGATGTACGCTTCGACTCTGTCATGGATTTCGTTGGACGCCGTGGCGACACCAACAGAAACCGCCACACCAGCCACGCCGCCCAATGCGGCAGCGATGGATGCGGCGCCGGCAACGGTCGAGATTGTCGACGTGTCCTGCGCCGAGAGCGAGATGCTACTGGCTTTGATTGCGCCCACAACATTGTTATTGTCGATGTAAGCCGCGATATGCGAGCCGATCTTGTTGATGGCCACTGCGCCGGCGGCTGATACGCCAACGCCAGCCGCTCCACCACCTGCTGCGGCCACGGACCCGGCGAGGACGACGGCGTCGATGTTTTGGTTGCCCTTGGCGCTCAGCGTGAGACTCTGTGCCGCATCGATTTTGGACTGGTCGTCTACGTAGGCTAGGACTTCCGAAGTAAAGTTTCCATCTGTCTGAGCGGACCCAATATTGTTGAGCGCGATTGCCGCCCCAATCGACACTCCGACGCCAGCCTTTCCACCGACGCCGACCGCTGCCGAAACGGCTCCCACGATCGCCGAAATCGATGCGTCACTTACCGAATCCAGTTTGACTTCGCCCGTAGCTTTAATCGTGCTTCTCTGAATGTAAGCTTTGGTTTTGGTGTTGATCACGTTCTGAGCAAAAGCGCCCGCACCGCTGACTGCGACTCCGGCCGTTCCACCAAACGAAGCGGCAATTGATGCCGCGCCGGTTCGCGCATAGATCGATGCGTCGGCAAGTTCCCAGCGCGTCGTGTCTGAAAAGTCGATTTTCGACAGGTCGGGTTCATAGGATTGCCATAGGGAAGTGTCTAAGTAATTCTGACCACTCAGGTCAGTGACAGCAGTTCCTTGCTCTAAAGTTCCGATGAACTTGTAGAAAACCGGCGATGCCCCAACGATCTTGACGATATCTTCCGGCTTAACGACTAGTTTAACGGCTTCGTCGATGTCCTCCGTTTTCGGATCATCCGCGATGTTTTTGTCGGACGAAAGGAAGTCTGCGAATCCGCGATCTGCGAATCCGCGGTAGCTGTAAATCCGTCCTGGCTTACCACCAGCCGTATGGCCCGTTTCAACTTTGACACGATCGCCCAACTTGAGGTCATTCGGGCCTTTTGTCGTACTCGTATAGTCATGCGGCTCGGGGGAGCCGCCCCGCGAATGGGCGTTAAGAACGATGTTTCCAGTCGTAGTCACGTTGGATGAATTAGCAATATAAGCCGCGACTTCATTGCTGATCTCGTTGAAAGCCAAGGCGACGCCGAACGCTACCGAGACACCAACCTTCCCGCCGGCGGATCCGGCCACAGAAGCCGCGCCCGCATCCGCATTGATCGTTGCGGTGTCATGTGCGTTTATCAGCAAGTCTTTGGCGGATACGGTCGAGCTGCCGTTATCGACATAGGCTTTGACGAGCGTCCGAATGCGGTTCTCCGTTCCCACACCGGCTCCACTAAAGGCCACCCCGACTTTGCTCGAAGCGGCAATGGCCACCGATCCGGCGAACACGACGGCGTCGATCGTCTGGTTGCTGACGGCATCCAGAGTGACCGCGCCTGTTGCGATGATCCTAGAGTTCCGGATATAGGCCTGAATGGTGGCCGCATCGTTGATCGTGGCCGGCAGAACCAGTTTCCAGAGGTCGCGTTTGCCAAAGTCCTGACCGCTCAGGTCGCTTTCACCAATCAGCTCCCAGTCATTGGTGTTGTTCTCATAGTTCTGGGAACTCACGCTTAGATCCCGCGATCCGGACGTGCCCTTGAAGCGATATACGGCGGGGCCGACTTTCACCAGGGTGTTTTCTTTCACCGGCTGCGAACCCTGATCGCTGGTGTAATCGTAGACGACAATCGGGTCCTTGACAATCAGCTCCCAGTCTGCGCTGGTCTCATAGTTCTGGGAACTCACGCTTAGATCCCTCGAACCGTCCACACCCTTGAACCGATAGACGGCAGTCCCGACTTTCACGCGGGTGTTTGCTTTCACCGGCTGCGAACCCTGTTCGCTGGTGTAATCGTAGACGGCGATCGGGTCCTTGCCGATGAACTCATACACGTCGCCGTCGTAAACTCCACGAAGAACCTTGACTTTGGTTCCTTTCGCAATTGTGGCGTGTGACTCGTCGGTGGTTTTGATGGTCGAGTCATACGTATTGCCGGCTGGCTGCCAGCCGATGAAGTTGCGTGCCACGGCGACACCCACCGATGCGCCGACTCCAGCCGCACCGCCCACGCCAACTGCGACGCTGGCAGCAACAATAACGGCGTCAATCTTCGACTCGCTCAGGGCATCGATGTCGACTTTACCGGAAGTGTTCAGCTTGCTCCCATCGATGTAAGCATTGGTCTTGCTGAGTATGACGTTCTTGGCGGCTGCACCTGCTCCGCTGACCGCCACGCCAGCCTTGACGCCGACCCCGACCGATACCGCTGCCGCGGCGGAGATGGCGTTGATCGCTCCGCCAGTCTTGGCATTCAGGCTGATGTCACCAGTAAGCGTTGCCACGTCGCTTCGATTGATATACGCTTCGACTTTGTTTTGGATTTCGTTGGACGCAACGGCGACACCCACTGAAACCGCTACGCCAGCCTTCCCGCCCAATGCGGCGGCGATGGATGCAGCGCCGGCAACGGTCGAGATCGTCGACATATCATGCGCCGAAAGCGAGATGCTTCTGGCATCGATTACGGTCTGGTAAACGTTGGTCAGGCTTGAGCTCGGGCCGTTGAGATAGGCCGCGATATGCGAGCCGATCTTATTGATCGCCACTGCGCCGGCGGCGGATACGCCAATGCCAGCCACGCCACCTTTCGCTGCGGCCACGGACCCGGCCAGTACAATGGCGTCGATGTTCTGTTTGCCCATCGCGCTCAGCGTGAGACTCTGTGCGGCATCGATTTTGGACTGGTCGACGTAGGCCAGGACCTGTGAAGTGGCAACGCTTCCATCCTGATCGGACCCAATGGTGTTGAGCGCAATTGCTGCCCCAATCGAAACTCCGACGCCAGCCTTTCCACCGACACCGACCGCTGCCGAAACGGCTCCCACGATCGCCGAAATCGATGCGTCACTTACCGAATCCAGTTTCACTTCGCCCGTAGCTGTAATCGTGCTGTTCTGAATGGTAGCGTTGGTTTTGGTGTTGATCACGTTCTGAGCAAAGGCTCCTGCGCCGCTGACTGCGACTCCGGCCGTTCCACCAAAGGAAGCACCAATCGATGCCGCACCGGTTCGCGCAAGGATTGATGCATCGGCGAGTTCCCATCGCGAAGTATCTGTGAAGTCGATTTTCGACAGGTCGAGTTTGTAAAGTTCCCATTGGGGATTGCTTGAGTAATTCTGACCACTCAGGTCTTTGATAGCAGCTCCTTGCTCTACTGTTCCGACGAACTTGTAGAAAACTGGCGATGCCCCGACGGTCTTGACGATATGTCCCGGCTTCACTTTCGTTGACTCGTCATCCGCGATCGTTTTGTCGGACGAGAGGAAGTCCGCGAATCCGCGGTAGCTGTAAATCCGTCCTGTCTTGCCACCGGCGGTATGGCCATCTTCAACTTTGACACGATCGCCCAATTTGAGGGCCGTCTGGCCGTCTTGTGTGCTCGTATAGTTATGTGCCTCGGCGGGGCCGCCATGCGAACTGGCTTTAAGAACAATGTTTCCGGTCGTCGTTACGTTGGCCGAATTAGCAATATAAGCCGCGACCTCATTGCTGATCTCGTTGAAAGCCAAGGCGACGCCGATCGCTACCGAGACTCCAACCTTACCGCCGGAGGATCCGGCGACGGAAGCCGCGCCCGCATCCGCCTTGATCGTTGCAGTGTCATGCGCGTTCATCAGCAAGTCCTTGGCGGAAACGGTCGATGTGTCGACGAAGGCCTTGACGTGCGTTCCAATGTAGTTCTCCGTGCCCACACCGGCTCCACTGAATGCTACCCCTACTTTGCTCGAAGAGGCAATGGCCACCGATGCGGCGATCACAATCGCGTTGATCGCTTGGTTGCTGACGGCATCCAGGGTGACCGCGCCTGTTACGTTGATCGTCGAGTTCTTGACATAAGCCTGAACCGTGGCTGCATCTTCGAGATTGTCCCGCAGAACTAGTTTCCAGAGGTCGCGATTTCCAAAGTCCTGACCGCTCAGATCGCTTTCACCGATCAGTTCCCAGTCTGCGCTGGTCTCATAGGTCTGGGAACTCACGCTTAGATTCCTCGAACCGGACGTGCCCTTGAAAAGATAGACAGCGGGTCCGACTTTCACGCGGGTGTTTTCTTTCACGATCTTCGAACCATCGTCGCTGGTGTAATCGAAGACGACAACCGGGTCCTTTCCGATGAACTCATACACGTCGCCGCCATAAACGCCACCGAGAACCTTGACGGTCGTTCCTTTCAGGATTTTGGCGAGTGCAGTGTCGGTGGTGTTGACAGACGTATTGCCGGCTGTCTGCCAGCCGATAAAGTTGCGAGCCACGGCGACACCCACCGATGCGCCGACTCCAGCCGTATTGCCTACGCCCACTGCGACGCTGGCAGCAACAATCGTGGCGTTAATCTTCGACTTGCTCTCGGCGTCAATATCGACCATACCGGTGCCGTCCAGCGTGGTGTGGTCGATAAACGCATTGGTCTTGCTAAGAATGACGTTCTTCGAGGCCGCACCCGCCCCGCTGACCGCCACTCCCGTCTTGCCGCCCGCGCCGACGGCTACTGACGCCGCCGCGGCGACCGCGTCGATCGTGCCGTTGGAAGAAGCCTTTAATCGCGTTACAGCTCTGGAGTCGAGAACTGTCTTTTGTGCATTGCCGGCCCCCTCGATGACGGCTTGCACCTTGTTCTGAATCTCGTTGAGACCCAAGGAAGCACCGACTGAGACTGCCACGCCTGTCTCACCCGTCGCGACACTGACCGACGCACCGACCGCATACGATTCGATCTTCGAGCTGTCAGACGCCAGGACGTTCAGCGGGCCCGTACCCTGTAAAACAGCTGTGCTTGCCGTCATCGTTGCGGAAACCGTGTTGCCAATGTCGTTGAGCGAACCCGCACCGGCTCCCGCCAAGGACACGGAGACCCCTGTGGCCTTGGAGACCCCGACCGATGCAGCCACAGCGACCGATTTGATTTCCGCGTTCTTCGCGTTCGCATCAATGGTCAGGTCGCCTTGAGTTGTTACACTCGTTTTATCCAGCTTGGCCGAGATGGTGTTGTTGATGTCGTTGATCGAAAGGGCGATTCCGATCGCACCGGTGATCGCTTTACTGGTGCTGGCCGTGACTGCGATCCCCGCTGCGCCGGCGATGGAGATAATCTTCGACTGATCCGTCGCAGAGATGACGATTGGCGCTTCGGCATTCACGTTGAGAATTGTATTGCTGAGAATCGATGCCTCGAGCGTCTTTTCGATATCATTGAGCGAAATGGTCCCGCCGCCAGCAAATGCGCCTGAGCTTTGTGCGGACGAATTGGCCGACACACCACCGGCCATCGATAGAGTAAAGATCTTCGAATCACCGATGGCGTTGACGTTCACGGCGCCGTAAGCACTGATCTGCGAGTCGGAAATAAATGCCTTGGTGGCGCCATCGATATCGTTGATAGCCACGCTAGCGCCGAACGAGATCGCTGCTTTACCACCAGCGGCGAAGTTCCCGGCGACGCCGATCCCACCGGCGTAAATATCACTTTCCGATTTATCGGTGGCCTTGACGGTGATCGAATCGGTGCCGGTGGCGGTAATCTGACTGTTCTGGATGAAGGCGCTGGAGTTCTGCGTAACCATGGCCAGTGCGACAGCGCCCGCACCACCCAGGGTCATTTTTCCGGCCGGGACAGGAGGGGCCACTTGTTCCCGTTGCACTGCGAACGAAGCACCGACGACGACTTGCAGCACGCTCGTTTCGGTTAGCGCCTCGACGGTCACCGATTCGGTTACAAAGTTCTGCCGGTCGATGTAAGCCTTGACGTCACTGGTGATGATATTGACTGCGACTGGAATGGTCAGCGCGACCGGCCCCAGTATGCTGGCCTGCGACTTGGCCGTGTTGGGCTTCACCGCGTTGGGCGAAGTCGCGCTCTGAGCCGTGGCTGCTGGCTTATCCTTGCTGAGGTTTCCTTGAAGGGCGCCGGCCATGACGAGCGCAAAGATTTCGCCCTTGGTGGTCGCAGTCACATTGACCTCTTCCGAGGCACTAATTTTATTGCTCACAGGAGCCGCAGGATTGGAAGAACCAATGAAAGCTTCCACCTGTTGATCGACGACATTGACGCCGACGGATGTACCGATGCCGACCTGCTTGCCCTTTAAAAACCCTCCGACGATGGCGATGCGGTCCGATTCGTCTACTGCATTGACGGCCAGTTCGCCTGTTGTGATCGTGACGGTTTCATCGATGGAGGCGGTGGTCGTCAGATCAAAAACACCCACAGCGATGGCGGCTGTGAATCCAAAATCCGTCGATGCCGTGCCGGTCTGAACGACCGATATGTTGCTGTAGGCGTTCTTGGCATCGACGCCGACATGGTCTTTTGCCGCAACTTTGGCATTGTCGTGAATTTTAGCCTTCACATCGTTATCGACGATGCTTAGAACCATCACGCCGCCAATCGCACTTTTGCCGCTCACGCCCAAGGGGACTACCAGATCGCTTAGTGCGGTGGCGAATTCTTTGGAAAACAGCTTCTCCCCGACACCAGCCGCTCCGTCGATGTTCAAGTTGAACGAGGATTGTTGGCCGACCTCGATCACTTTGGCCGTCAGTTCGGCGGTCACCGTGACCGTTTGTGTATCGTCTGCGATCAATAGGGGTGTTTCGGGTTGATTGATTAAGACCTCTTTTCCAATCTCGGCAGTGACTTCATTGGTGACGTAGGTCACGGCGATACCGCCCCCCAAAGCCAGTTTCGCGCTAGCTGTGCCGGCCAAGGTTGCCACGCTAACGTTGAACATCTGGCCGACGCCGCCGGAACCATCCAAGATGTCTTCAAAACCTGCCAACCCATTTTCTTCGAGCGCTTTGAGCGGATTGATCGCATCCACAAATCGGCTCAACAGTGGGTATTCGACATTGGCGTTCACCTGCAGATCGTCCGCCGCATTCATCTTAGCACCGTCGGTGACAGTGACTTTCAATACGTTCGAATAGACACCCACGGCGACAGCGGCGGCGATTTCTATTTCGTCGCCCTTTTCATCGCCTGCCGGCGGGTTGGCAGGTGGGGTGGTGGCAGCGGTAACCGTCCCGTCAGATTTGCCGACGCCGTTGCGGGTTGCCTCTGCGCTGGCCTTCAGTTGCGTTTTCTGTTCGATCTTTCCGTCCACGGTCAAGTCGCTGTCACTGACAAGCCGGGCCGAGGAACCGATCGTTGTTGTCACGTTATGGTTGAAAAGGTTCAAGGCGAACGAACCGGCCACGTCAAAACTGGCTCCAGACCCGGACGATGTTTTGGCTTTATCCGCAGCACCGGCCACACCATTTGCCGTGGCCCCTTTGCGCAGGGAATCGATCCATTTCATACCGCCCACCGCGATAGAATCGAGACGCCCGGATAAAGCGTTCGAGGCCAATTCGGACGCGGGTTGCTCTTCGTCACTCATGGTCGAGCCTGCATCACTGGTGTTCTCGGCTTCCAGGCTGGAAGAGATGGTGATGCCTTGCACCAAGCTGATGGGTACCAAACGGTGATTGCCGCCGATCACGATGCGATTCAGAACGACCGAGTCGGCAATGGTCTGGTAGGTTGGAGTCGCTGAGCCGACCAACTTCTCCATTTGGATTAGCGAGCTCAATCGAATCAGATTTGGATTGGACGGATCGACAATCACACGGTAGCCATGATAGTCGCCCAGACCATCGATAGGTGCGTCGGGCAATGAGACCTTTCCTAAGGAATCCTGTTGTTTGCCATCTACGTCGTAATAGTGGACTGTCTTCTCGACTTTTTTCGTATCGTCCGTTTCATAGATAACAAAATCGCCCGTCTTGAATCCGTGGTTCGCGGGCAACAAAATGGTGTTGGCCTTTGGATCAACGACATTCTCCTTAGAAGGTTCGAATGTTTGAATGTTCTTGGTGTAGGCGAAGGCATGAATTTGCTTTGTCTGCTCAACCGTCAGGGGTTGGTCCGTCCCGGGTTGCACTGTCGGCACTTTGAATTGCACATTGCTTGCGGTGCTCACGAACGCGTCCATCGCGTGATCGGCTGTCGTCGTTCCATTCACTGCTCGGACAACCGTCAAATCACGGCCCGAACGCGATACGACTCTCATCTCTTCGCCACCGATGAGAATATTGAAGGGAAACAAATCTTTCGTCGAGTCGGTAGCGTTGAGTTGGGGGAAGATGGAGATATCTTGCACCGCTACGGTTGTGGTGGTTGATTGATTGTCGATCGGCTTCTTCAGTTTGGTGACATAACGCAAATGGTATCCGCCGCCTGTGGCCGGCACTATCTGATAGTCCTGATCCTGAATCAGTCCCTCGATGCCAACCAGGACCTCGTCGCTCTCATTGCTGCTGTTGCTCTCCTCGAACTTGGGGCCTCGGTAGGTCACAATCGTGACACCATCTGGTAAGTCCGTCAGCTTCACGATGCCAGACTTGTCCTCCAGCGCTGTTACATCGCTGGTTTTGAAGTAGGCCAAATCGATCTTGCGTAGACTGTGTTTGCTTCCCTCGGAGACCTGACGGGCATCCAGCGCTACGATCTCGCCGCGGCGCAGACGGAACGATTGATCGATCGTTCCGTTACTGAATGGTTCGGTGTTTGTAAGGGATTCGACGATATAGGTTTCTCCCGGAACCAGTCCATACGCGCCGGCCACAGCGTCCGACTCGAATCGCAGGCGGTCCCCTTCATGAACCACTTGCGACGGTGGAACATTTTTCAGTTCAATCCGACGAGTATCTGGGAGAACCTGTACCGCCGCGATCTCGAACCCATCCTGCGTACTCTTGTCACGGCTGGTGACTGTACCGAAAACTTCTGTCTTGACATTCGCATCGTCAAAACCTAACGCCACGGTTAGAGCACCTGTGCCGTCTTGAAAGAGATTCGTCGACGCTGCGCTCTCGTTTTTAACTTTCGCATTGGATTTGATATCAACGCTGCCAGAACCGTTGACTTCAGTACCTGGGCCGATAAGGATCGTGGAATTTTCTTGGGTCATCGTCAAAGCCAAATTGAAGGCCGCCTCAATTCCAGTTTGAATGCCTGTGTTGGCATCGGACTTGGCATCGACTTTCGATTTGCTCTCCGCGTTAGTGCTGATTTTGATATTGCCAGACGGTGCGTCGATTTTGGAGGAACCATTCAGATTGATGGTTGCCTCGGAAAAGGAATGACTAAAGGCAATCGAGATCGACACAGGAGATTCAGTTAGATTTGCACCACCAAGCGAGATGGCGTTGATCGATGCATCGGCAAACGCATCGGCCTCGATGGCGACGTTCCCGCTACTTTTGATCGTCGCATTTTCCAAAGTGATATTTGCCTTCGCCCTGTGGACTTTCGCTTGTCCAGAGAGCGGAAACAATACGCTCAAGCCAATTTGCGGAATGGCCTGTAACTTGGATAGTAGCGAGTCGGCGATTTTCTCGCCGATTCCGCCGACGTCATCCCAGCGAGCACCCGATTGACCTTCGGCTTTGATCTCAACCGCGCCTACATCCAGATCCGCGTTGGTTAAGGTAATTTTGGCACTTCGCTCTTCGGCAAAGACCGGCGAGAAGCCTGTGCCCCCCGAAACGATCTCGTTCGATTTGTTGCGAGCGATCAGCGTCAGGTTACCGCGATCTTTGGGGGCCGAATTGCTGACCGTCGATATCGTGCCTGATACGATGATTTCCGACGCTGCGACGCTGACTGAGTCGCCGTCTGTCGACAGGACCGATTCAATGTAAACCATTCCCCCCGTCTTGATGTCGACTAGCTTGTCGATTTGCGATACAGGTATTGACGCTAGAACTTCATTGGTTTGGTAATTGGCAACAAAAAGAGTAGCATTCTCTGTATAGACTTTTAAGTCCCACGGCGTCAGCAACGGGGCATGATACACGAAATTTTGGGCGGCCTTCGGGGCGAAGCCGTCAACCTGGGAGCCCAGCCGCACCTTGCCGCCATTTTCTTCCAAGAATCTGCCGAAGAAATGACTGTTCGCATCATCGACGACGATGTCTTTCAGATCCGTAAACACGCCCCCACCAATCGCACTGTTAGCGGCCGAGACCGCTCCAGAGACTCCCGTCGTGCCGTCGCCGAATGTGACCGCACCCGCGTAGGACAAGACGCCGTCGTCCCAATTTGGAATCCGCACCACGTAATTGCCGTTGGTCAGCGCCGTCACGCCTTCGTTGCCCATCTGAAGGAAGGCTTTAGTACCGACGAGGCTGTTGGTTTCCGAGACCTTTCCGAACACTCCCGTCGTGCCGTTGCCGAACGTGACCGCACCCGCGTATGCCAGGTCTCCGTTCGCCCACCATGGACTAGTCACCACGAAATTACCGTTGCTCAGCGCCGTCACGCCTCCAACGCCCACGTAATCGTAGGCTTTAGTACCGACGAGGCTGTTGGTGTCCGAGACCTCTCCGAACACTCCCGTCGCGCCGCTGCCCAACGTGACCGCACCCACGTCCAAAACTTCTCCGTTGTCCCAGGACTCACTTATGACCACGTAATTGCCGTTATTCAACGCCACCACGCCGCGACCACCCACGTAATCGTTGGCAGAAGTACCGACGAGGCTGTTGGAGGAAGTGACCACGCCAGTGACTCCCGTCGTGCCGTTGCCGAACGTAACCGCACCCGCATCCTCTTTGGCACCGTTGTCCCAGTGAACCCCTATGATCACGTAATTTCCATTGCTCAGCGCCTTAACTTGATTGCCAACAGCCTCGTCCAAAGAGCTACCGACAAGGCTAT
This sequence comes from uncultured Pirellula sp., assembly GCA_903920425.1. Taxonomy (GTDB): domain Bacteria; phylum Planctomycetota; class Planctomycetia; order Pirellulales; family Pirellulaceae; genus JBKCUI01. The sequence continues at coordinate 28,758 of CAIXME010000321.1, forward strand.
TGGCGGACGAGACCACGCCGAAGGTGCCATTTGTGCCATTGCCGAACGTGGCTGCCCCTGCGTTCACAAAGGTTCCGTTATCCCACTGCCTACTGCCAACCACGTAGTTGCCGTTGCTCAGTGCGGTCACACCATCGAGGCCAACCTTATCGTCTTTCTTATCGCCAACGAGGCTGTTAGCAGCCGAGACCACGCCTCTGACGCCGGTCATGCCGTTGCCGAACGTGACCGCCCCTGCGTCCTCCAAGCTCCCGTTGTTCCAACTTGGACTTATGACAACGAAGTTACTGTTATTCAACGCCACCACGCCACGACCGCCCACGTTATCGCTGGCTGATGTACCGACGAGGCTGTTGGAGGAGGAGACCACTCCACTGACTCCCGTCGTGCCGTTGCCGAACGTGACTGCCCCTGCTTCCACCACGTCTCCGTTGTCCCAGGATGGACTCAAGACCACGTAACTGCTGTTATTCAACGCCACAACGCCACGGCCGCCCACGTTATCGTTGGCTGATGTACCGACGAGGCTGTTGGAGGAGGAGACCACTCCACTGACTCCCGACGTGCCGTTACCGAACGTGACCGCCCCCACGTCCTCGACGTCTCCGTTGCTCCAGGAGTCACTTATGACCACGTAATTGCCGTTATTCAACGCTACCACGCCACGACTGCCCACGTTATCCTTGAATGATGTACCGACGAGGCTGTTGGAGGACGAGACCACTCCGAACACTCCCGTCGTGCCGTTGCCGAACGTGACGGCACCCGCGGCCGGCAAGTCTCCGTTTTTCCATTCTGGACTCAGCACCACGTAATTGCCGTTGCTCAGCGCCGTCACACCTGCCGCGTTCATGTCCCCATAGTTGGAGCCGACGAGGCTGTTGGTGTCCGAAATCACTCCGCTGATGCCATTGGTGCCGTTGCCGAACGTGACTGCCCCCGCGTCTTCCACGTCTCCGTTGTCCCAAAATTCACTTATGACCACGTAATTACCGTTATCCAACGCCACCACGCCACGACCTTGACGACCGCCCACGTAATCGTTGGCTAATGTGCCGACAAGGCTGTTGGAGGACGAGACCACTCCACTGACGCCTATCGTGCCGCTGCCGAACGTGACTGCCCCTGCTTCCACCACGTCTCCGTTGTCCCAGGATGGACTAATCACCACGTAATTGCCGTTACTCAGTGTTGTGACGCCACCAAAGCCCAATTGGTCGTTTTCCTTCGCCCCCGTAAGCGTACTAATCAACGCGCCAGTCTTCCCGTTGAATAGGTAGACGGCTCCCGCATCAGTCCCTCCCGCATCATCAAAGGGCGAAGTGATGACTACGTTGCCCCCTCTGAGCGGCACCACGGTGTGGCCAAACTGGTTGCCAGAAGCGGGGTTCGGATCCAAGAATTCCGAAAAATCGGCCGCCATCAATTGCCGTTGTTCAAGTCCCTCGACGTGCAGGCGACGACTCTGGCGCGAAGCTCGTGGCGATGGGCCCGCTACCATCAAAGCGACAAGCGAGGATCGTTTGCCCGACGCGAGGCCTAACAAAGCCATGAACGCAGACAAAAGCGTCTTGGCATTGGCGAAGATTGCCCAATTGGCGACCATCGGGGCGCGGAAGGTACGTTGCCACCAAGTGAAGCGAGCTTGGTTACGCTCGAGAAAGGCGAGATTGGATCGCTTGACGCGCTCGCGAAGCTTGACGGCTTGCTCGCGTATACGAGCTAAGCGGGCAGGGTTGTTCACGCGGGGTATATTACGCTTCATGGTGTTCTCGTGCTGCGTGCGATAGTCGGGGAGCCGATTCTCACAGTCCAAATGGGGGGAGTTGGCCGGTTTATCACGGCCTGAAGCGTTAATGGACGTATGCAGGCTTCTCCTTCACTGAAAGTATGAAAATCCGCAAAATTGCATTATTCGTTGCAACTTTCGCGATCCGTGCTTCGTGCGAAACGTTAGAGATAAAGCGAGAGGCGAGGTGAAAACTACCAATGTGGCATAGGCTTCCAGCCTGTGTTTTCCGATTATTCACCGGCTGGAAGCCTATGCCACTACCCGTTGACGATTTCTTCCAGCTTGTCACGAATGGCTCGGCGATATCGCTCTATGGATGATGGTGCACAATCCAGTGCTAATGTGGCATAGGC
>CAIXME010000322.1 GCA_903920425.1 uncultured Pirellula sp.
CCCCGATGGATGCCTGACTGGCTGGCTACAAAGACGCCGCACGTAATCACTTTCTTGCATCCCCTGGCCTTCGGCCAGGGGAGGCAAGAAAGTGCACGGCGATGGTTCAGTAGCCGCTCAGTCATAGCTCACCTGGCACAGGGCCAGGTGTGGCTTTGGGAAAACAGATTCGCCGCATTAGGCGTATCTTGATTTACTTAGCAATTCTCCTTTCGAATAGCTCCTCGATCATAAGGGCCGAAAGTTCCCACGTAATAGCTGAATTCCAAAACGGGTTTCATTCCCAACGCATAGGAAATATTGTTCATCAACGCCAAGGCAACCTCCCGCGGCGATTCATCTACAGAACAGCCCATCAGAATATGCAAGTGGTTCGATACTATGCCAATACGACTAAGGAGTTGCTCCTTCTTAGCACAACTCCGCATGATCATAGAGCGAATCGATGCCAGGGTCTTCTCGGAAACATCATGCAAGCGTTCTCGATTTTCCAAAACGATATGGACGTTGTTCAGATAGCGACCATGCGAGCTTGCTCGAGGACTTCTCAAGTTTACCGTTTTGTCCAAAAACTGAAATGATTCGATTCGATGCTGTATATGATCCGCAGCCATGGGATGTCGCGATGGTTGTTTGGCAACGTAATTGCTTAAACAGTCAAGATTCGATTCGCCGACACTATAGATACCATAGTTTCTTTGAAAAGCTTTAGGCACACTCGTTTGAAGCAAATGTTGCAACCGCCCCTTTATACTTCGCACTACATCGGAAGGGGAAACGTTCGGCTTCGTGCTTACAAGGAATTGACAGGACTGATGGTTTATTGAACGAGCCTCTAAAATGCGAACGGAATCGGATTCGGATGCTTGTTTAAGTGGATTCAGCCATGTTTCTACAGGAGGTATCAGACTCTTGGGAAATAGCGATAACGACCAGTTGAGCTGGTACGCGTGTGTGGTGTTATCGGCAATGTAGATTGGGGCGATAGAATTCATACTCTTAGCGTAAGCGATTATAAGGAAATCTCTTTTTTTGAATTTGCAAGCCGAGTATTTTACTGGATACGGCGAAGGGAAGAGCGGGGCGATTGACTGTAGCCGCTCAGTCATAGCTCACCTGGCACTGGGCCAGGTGTGGCTTTAAAGCCCATGCGGTTTGCGATGTTTGGGCCTTCGCTTTGAGCTTTCAGCGGATTTATAGACGCTGCTCTTGGCACACCATCGGGCTTGCCCCGATGGATGCGTGACTGGCTGGCTACAAAGACGCCGCACGTAATCACTTTCTTGCATCCCCTGGCCTTCGGCCAGGGCGGCCTGGTGGAGGGAAAAGCGGGGCGATGGATTGTAGCTATCCAGTCATTGATCACCTGGCTCAGGGCCAGGTGGGGCTTGTTGATCAATTAACTTCCTCGCTGAGCAGCGTATCGACAGCCGCGATCGCAGTGGCCAGTCGTTGTTGAAAGGAGCCTTGGATCTGTACTACCCAAGCCGCTGGGTCACGTTGAGAGATGTTGGTGAGTTGCTCGGCGAATCGGTCATGCATCCAGTGGCGAATGTGTTGCCCATCACGAAAACCATCCTGAACAAATGGCACATCGGGGGCTGTCAGCAAATAGAGATCTGCTTTGCACTTTTGTCCAATCGAATCAACCATAGAATGACGAGCATGAAAGTACCTTTCGTACCAAGTCCCCGTCGCAAACGCATTGGTATCGCAAACAAGTACG
>CAIXME010000323.1 GCA_903920425.1 uncultured Pirellula sp.
ATGAAAAGAGAACTGTGATCCTTGAGAGAACCAATATCCAATTGCAAATTGTTTTCGAAAATGCTGTCCGCTTTGATGTCCGCGATCTTATTACCAAAGCGATCTTGTACTTCGAGTTTGGCTTTCACCAGGCTAATTCCTGCTGCCATCAATCGAATGGTTACTTTCTCCTGACCAGCCAAAGGGGTAAAACGATAGAAATCAATATCGCTGGAAGTGTTGAGACTTCCTTGCGTGACAATAGGGGTAGTGTTGCTAAAGCCGATGGGTAAAGGTATTGATGTTGCACGCGAACGAATGTTGTTAGAACTAGGTTCGTAGATGTCCTGGCGAGAGCCGTACAATTGGCGAATACTCGCAATATCAATAGGCTTTAATTGTCTGTTGGGGCCGCTATAGCTCCCATTCATGACGGATCCTGCGATCATGTTGTCTGCGAGGCCCAAGGCGTTGCCAGCTTCGTGAAGCAATACCGAAAAAAGCTCGACCGCAGGCCCTTTTTCATTGGTAGCTGGAACAGATATTGGACTGCTGGAATGCCAGTCAGCGAGAAAGTAGTTTACCTCTGAATTGATGAGTACATCGCCTGACCAGGTACCTGCAGTTGTTTGGTAGGGGAGTGCGTTAGCTAAAACATTCTGTTGGGAAAAGGTTCCTATGCGGAATTCGCCGAAACGAGGATCATTGGAACTCAAACCTACCGCGCCAAAGTCATCACCACGGTCAGGTACCAAACCGACGTTGAGATTTCCAAAGACAGCCCAAGTTTGAAATGCTCGCAGGGCATTCTCTTGCCATATCCGTCGGTCGGCAATCGTGTCCAAGGTTTCTCTGAGCGTGTTCGGATACGCACCGATCGCAGCTGTGTCTGACGGAAAGCTGACTGAAAGCGAACGTGGTTCAGGCCATGGTGTGCCGAAAACCGCCATGAGTGCGCGTGTTTCAAGATTCTCGTGGCGAAGCGTTCGCTGATTGCAATGGTTGTATTTCATGATGGAGTTGTTTTGTGAGGAGGAGTTAGCTCGGTTTTTACTCAGTTGTTTACGGTCGCTTTTTTCGATAGGTTCGTGACATCCATCAACGCGCTGAAGTGCGGGCTGGAACGTATCGGATCTAAATCCTTGTCTGTTCCTAATAAATCATGGCCGTAACCAGCAATGATTGCTTTCGACAGATAATGCAACGATCGCTCTTGGAATTCGGGGTACTGGACTGCCAGTAGTGAATGAGCGCATGCGATTTGGTAGTATGTATCTGGCAAGATTGCTTTACCGCTTCCGATGATGCGATCCACTTCGGACAGAACCTCTTGTTTTTTGCCATTGCGAGCTAAGAGCACGCATCGATCAACGCGAGCCCATACGTTGTCGGGGTCATTGTCGAGGATCAAGGAAAGGGCCATGATTGCGGCCTCTTCATCATGCAAATACTCCGACAGTATGTGGGCTTGATTTTGAAGCACTTCAAACCTGTTTGGAGCCATTTGTTCGGCTCGTTTCAAATCGGCCATGGATTTCTCCGGGTATTTTGGAAGGTGAGCCAATGCCCGTGAGATCCAATCCTCCGTCGTCGATGGAGTCATACTGAGGCCTAAACGATAATCCTCTTGAGCTTTCTGAGAGTCATTTCGCTGCCGACCTAGTCGAGAGCGAAAGAAATAGTAGCGATTGAACCTTGGTTCTATCGCAATTGCCTCGTCCATATCGGCAATTGCCTTATCTATTTTTCCCATAGATTCACGCAGTCTTGCACGTTCTGCAAGACGATAGCTGCTTTTAGGATTCAAGTTGATCAGGGATGTGCAGTCTCTTTCAGCATCCTCCCATTTTTTCATTTCTGATAATAGTTGCGAGCGTCGAGAGTAACCGATTGCAGATCGTGGCGCTTCGTTGATTGCCAATCCATATGCCAAAACCGCTGCTTCGGAGTGCCCTAGTTTGCGTTGTGCATCTCCTACAGTGATCCAGTAAAGAGTCTTGATAGACCGTCGTGGCGTAATGCCCGATAGGGCTTCAATCGACCGCACTGGCATTCCTTGCTGGGCTAAGAATCGAGCATGTAGTATTCTCTCGCCCTCGGTTGTCTGAGTGTTCCCTGGTAAATCCGGGCGTTCCTCCAACGCCGAGAAATGCAAATCCTTGGTCATGATGTTTAGGGGTTGCTGCGTCAGTGCACCGGCTAGCCCATGACCGGCGATTGCGTGATTGCAAAGGGCCTGCCATTGTTCAATTAATGGAATTTGATCCGCTCGTAGTTGCGACCTTCGTTCGCTCGCTAGACCTGACAGGACTAGGACATCTTCAAAGAATTCCCGTTCCGCTGCCTCGAGCTCTTGACCTGGTAACCACTGTAATCGATCTGCGGGACCGGACTTTTTGCCAGCGCCCATCATCGTCGTGATCGCGTTATCCATCGTTGCAAAAGTAGAGCGAATCTCGTCATCGGTCCCCTCGAGCAGATTCGGTACATGCTCGGACATCAAGCTTGTCCAAAGAGAAAGTGAGTTTCTTGCGCTCCACTGGTTGGCTTGCCTCCACCAATACCAACCCGTCACCGAAACCACAGTGACGAGCAAGGCCGCGATTGCCAGTACTGGAACAACAGAAAACAAACGGGGATAACGACGAGCTAGTTTCGGAAACCTGCTGAACAGGATACTCTCTTTGGTATGCATCAACGGTAAGTTGGATGCTTCGCAATCCAAATCTTCCAGAAGGGGCATGCCGCTACTGTAGCGGTCCGAGGGCGAAATTGCCAAGCACTTTCCAATGATTGATTTCAAGCCCGCAGACAACGCGGGATTACTAAAATGAATTGCATTCTTCCGGTGCTGGATTGCGATTGAAACATCGCTTTCTGCAATAGAAAGAGGCATGGGAAATGGCATCTTATTCTCTGCGATCTGATAGAGAATAATACCTAACGAATAGATGTCAGACGCTGCGCTGAGGTGCAATCGGCGACCAAGTAGCATCTGAAGCTGCTCGGGAGACATGTAAGGAAGAGTTCCGCCGACATGCGTAGAGGGTTTATCCTCAAGCTTTCTTGCGAGATTAAAGTCGATCAATGCAGGCTCTCCGTCATTTTTGAGCAATACGTTTGCTGGCTTGAGGTCACCGTGAATGACATCGCGCTCATGTGCATGCGCTAGAGCCGAAGCGATACGACGAGCTAACCAAAGGAAGCATCCTTTCTCATCCATATTCATCAGCCGAGCCAGCGGTTGCGCTCCGCTCGCATTCCAAACTCGGATCCTTTCCACTTCGTTTGGCATTACCTCGGTTGCAGAGTGTTCCTCGGAGACGATTGTTGAACCAATCCGCGTTTGAGCTTGCTGCACTGTTCCAATCAACGACTGACCATTGCGCTGCACATTGGCTTCTCCGTCACCAAGCCAATCTGCTAACGTCGCCGCACCAAAGTAAGGCATACACAACACGGAATAATCATTCATTCGATGCAACGAATAAATCGGAACAATTCCGGTATGCTGCAATCTCGCGAGGTGCTCAGGCTCATCAAGTGTGGTTTTCACTACCTTGATCGCAACGTATCGGCTTGCCAAGCTTGGCTGTGTTGCGAGAAAAACTTGACTAAACGTTCCCCTCCCGAGAGTTGCAATCAGCTGGAAATCACCGAACTTTTCTCCGGGGCGAGGCTCTTCGTCGCGCGGTGATGCATCTCCCACTCTCGGTTTCAACTCCGAACCATGTGGTTCAGCAAGAGGTTTGCAGTGCTCGTCCAAGTATAAATCGCGAAACCAAGGTTGGTCATACACGCCCGGTATCCATCGCCAACGGTCTTTCGGCAACGAAAGTCCTCTCGTCTTCCGCGAGCGATAGTCCTCAAAACCTATGGACTGCGCGCTGTTCGCGTCACGCAACAATTCGGGAAAGGACTCAAAGTACTTGTGAAGATTGACATTGCATGCTGCGGAGTATCTTCGATCGATGTCTGCCCTAACAAGCTCCGCAATACCTTCCAAACTCAACCGCATATCGCAGCATTCGACAAATCCAGATAGGTAACTTTCTTCCGATGTCCAAGCTACCTCGAATTGATCCAGCACATCCTCTAAAAGATGGTTCAATTGGGAAGAAGTTGTCGGGTCGATCATAAGAATTTAGTCGTGTTTGCTGCGAGAAAGCGGGTCTGCATAAGGTGAAGGTCGAGGCGCAGCTGGAACCCGCCAAATTTTTCCCAATTTTAATTGCAATCTTCTTCTAGCAATTTAGCCAATTTGCCCCGTGCGCTTTGCAACAATCGTTCGACACTACGCCTGGAACGATCCAGCCTTTCGCTAATCTCTTCTACCGAATGTCCCTGGACGCGGTGCATTACGACAGATTGCTCAGCAGGCTTGAGGCTCTCTGTGGCTTCTCGGATTGCAAGCTCGAACTCTTCGGACGATGGGCGACTTGAAACATCAAAATCCGTGATCGGATCGAAAGAATGTGTTCGTCGGCTGTCCCGGCATTGGGCGTTCCCTAGGGATGCTTTTTTTCTGACTTTATGAATTGCAACTACCGCAATCAGCTGCCAAAGTTCTCCTCCTTCGGGTGCCTCATAACTGCCAGAGGAAACTCCACGGAAAATACTTTTGAAAACGCTTTGCACGATATCTTCTGGCTGAATCTGCGAACTCAGACGTGCCGACATTTGGCTGCTGACCAGCCCGAAAATCCGATCAGCGTAACGCATATAGATGACTGTTGCGGCATCCTCGTCCCCAGTTTTCACCCGGGCAATCAAAGAGTTATCTGACAGGTTGCTGAAGTTCATGGTTGCAGTTTGGGGACTCGATTGTATGTCCAACACTATTTTCGCTCATTGTAGAATCGTGGCAATCGTCACTAAAAGAGAATAATCTTCATGATTGAACGAATCAAGGAAATGCCCTTTGTGGCTTACCCTCACAAAGGGCGTTTCGCACTCTACTGACACATCGACTTGCTCAAGCAAGTGACGCTCCTTATCGTTATCTACGGACTTCGAACTCTTTGATGTCTTTTTTGGTTCCTCCGAAGATACCAGCATCTGTGATGACATCGCGACCTGCACCACCTTCGAAGACGGCATCAAGAGAGGCCGTAACCGATGTGCCGGTCACTGTATCATTCCCCGCATCTACGCTCACCGTGATCGACTTGCCGCTTCCCACAGAAGTAAGAGTGACAGCATCGTTGCCGATTCCTGTGAAAACGCCAACGTCTTCCAAGGTTTCGATGCCCGACAAAGTGACTTTATCTGCACCCGCGTCACTGGTAACAAACATGCCAAATGCTGAAACGGATGAAACGGAAATCGTATCGTTCCCACCCTTAGTTTCTACCATGAGCGCTCCCGCGATTTCGGTATTGGAAATGGTCACTGTGTCCGCCCCTTCATCTGAAATCACGGTCAGTGATTTTTGAAGAATCGATCCGGAAACAGAAACCTGCAACACTCCTAATCCGCCGTCGATAAACGTGTCCTCAAAAACCATGACACTATTCATTGCAACGCTATCGTTGCCAGCACCCGTCTCCACCGTCAAATTCGCTCCTACCATGATCGATGCGTTGCTGCTGAGCGAATCGTTTCCCTCGCCTAGTGAAACATAAAGGTCATTGGAAACGGTTAATCCGCTCAAGGTCACGACGTCATTCCCACCTTCCATCCGAATCTCCGCTGCATTCAATACGGCACCTGGAAAGGAGACCGAAGGTAGTCCATTTACCGTCGTCCCTGCACGACCTGTTACGAGCAACCCTGTCGATGACTCTTCAACAACAATACTATTTCCGAGATTGTCTCCAAACACGGTCAGCAACGATCCTTCGATTGCAACCTGAACATCATTAGCTGATGACGCTCCCGCACAACTCAGAACGAATAGGCCTGAGCAAACGAGACGAGCAAACCGCGACTTCTTAAACATGGCAAACACTCCAAACATTACGAGAAAAGATGTCGGCTAAGGACTGCTCGGCTCGACACGCATTTTGAATACCTACAACGATGTAAGCGTTACAAACAGGAAAGGTCGATTCGGTTCATTCGTCCGCCAAAAATAACAGTGATTTCGAAGTGGTATTCGCCAGAATCCAGAACTTCCGTCAGCTCAAAGAAATCTCGTATGCAAATTGGCGGATCGCGATCTGCTTTCAGCCTTATACCCATGTCACCAACTGGCAGTCGTTCGAACGCATTGCTAAGAGAATTCTCTTGACCGCATGCGCACGTTGGTGATTGAGGCGATGGTTTTGAAATCCTGTCTTTTCTGGAGTAGCACAATGGCTTTTTCTAAAGGTTCGTATCGGCCAAGGGTTGAGTTTCTTGAGTCTCGACAATTGATGGCGGGTGATGTCTTCGCCGCAGTCGAGGGTAATTTTCTCCGTGTCCAAGGAGATCAGCTTGACAATCAAATTGCGATCGCGGAAACGGTCGGGGGCGATGTTGTCGTCTCGGGACAAAACGGCACCTTGATTAACGGCCGTCCCTCAATTCGCTTTGCAAGGCCAGTTCTCAATGCACTTGATGTGCGAATGGATGGCGGCAACGACAGTGTTACCTTACGAGGAGTCAGGCTGAGCAACGATATGTTCGTAGACTTGGGAGCTGGAAATGACCGTTTGATCGCCCCTTTGTCGAACCCAATTGTGGTCGGAGCGAACGCGTCGATTTACGGCAGCGAAGGAAACGATACCATTCAATTGGTCGGATCGGTTATACGCGAAGACTTGGTCATTGATGGTGGGATCGGTCTACTTAACGCAAACCTTTCCTCGATGGCAATCCAAAAGTCACTCGCAATTTCGGGCGACGAAGCAAACGATGTTATCTCCGTATCGTCATCCAATATTGGATTGGGAGTCATCATTGAAACCAAAGGCGGGTCTGATCGTGTCAACATCAATAACCTCTTGGCATTTTCATTAATGGTGAATACCGATTCCAATGCAGCTATTGGGGCCGACCAAGTGACACTTAACCAGGTCCAGCTCGCAGAGGATCTCGGTATCTTTACCGGTGCAGGAAATGACCTAGTACGAATGACGGACGTGTCCAGCGGAAAAGTGTCCGTCAGTCTTGATGAAGGAAACGACCGATTGATTGCAACCAAGGTCACTGCAGCAACCGATGCAGTTTTTGAAGGGGGAGCAGGATTTGATATCTTGGAAGACTACGGAATCTCTTCTGGCATATGGCGAGAATACAAAGAATTCGAATCAATTCGCTAGCTGTGAGTCAAAGGGGGCGGACGCAAGTTTTGCCCCCTTTTTTTGCAAACTACTTTGCGTCTCGCACGAATTGGTTCAGCCATTGGATCATTTCGTATTGGGTATGAAGGACGGATTGTCGCGCACGGTAGCCGTGGCTCTCATGGGGCAACATCACTAAACGGGTAGTTCCTCCGTTACCTTTGACAGCTTGAAACATACGCTGAGATTGGATGGGGAATGTTCCCGGATTGTTGTCGTTCTCGCCGTGGACAAACAAAATAGGTGTCTTGATTTTGTCCGCGTGCATGAAGGGAGATACGTTGGCGTACACGTCTTTGGCCTCCCAAAGCGGACGTCGCTCTGATTGGAATCCGAATGGGGTTAGAGTGCGGTTGTAGGCACCGCTGCGAGCGATACCTGCCCGAAACAAATTGCTATGTGCTAGGAGATTCGCAGTCATAAAGGCTCCATAGCTATGCCCACCTACAGCGACTCGGCTACCATCTGCGACGCCCATTTCAACGGCTTTGTTAATGGCTGCTTGGGCTGCGTCGACAATCTGTTCGATGAACGTATCGTTCATGGTTTCAGGATCACCGATAACAGGCATCGTAGCATCATCCATGATTGCATAACCTTGTGTAAGAAGCGTCAGGTGGCTCAGACCAGCAATGCGAGTGAATTCCGAAGGATTGGCTGATACTTGCCCTGCCGTGCTTGCATCATTGAATTCCAACGGATATGCCCAGACCAGCAACGGCAATCGAGTCCCTTCGACGTAGTTTGCAGGCAAATAGAGTGTTGCAGATAATGGCACACCATCCTTGCGTTGGTACTTTACGATTTGCTTTTTGATGCCTCGGATTTGTGGCGTTGGGTCTTTAAAGTTAGTGAGGGCGGCTTCTGTGTTAGCGCCGAGATCTCTCAAAAAGTA
>CAIXME010000324.1 GCA_903920425.1 uncultured Pirellula sp.
GCACATCGACGGTGGTAGGTGGAACGTTGTTCCAAGGCAATACACGAAACACTGCTGGCTCGGCCACGAGTGGTCAGTTCCCAATCGTAGTATCCTCTGGAGTGCCATTGTTCACCGATCCAGTCGCAGGAAACCTTTATCCTGTTCCTGGTTCCCGAGCAATTGACTCCACGATTGACTCCTTGGTAGACCGATCCGCGTTGTTGTCCGTAAAGCAACCTCTCGGATTAGCACCATCGCCAATCATTGCACCAAGCACCGACATCAACGGTATGTTGCGTGTGGATGATCCAAACGTGTTGACACCTCCTGGTTTGGGTGAAGGCATATTCAAGGATCGCGGTGCGGCTGACCGGGCTGACTTTGTTGGTCCAAGTGCGTTCATCATCAATCCAATCGACAACAGCATCCAAGGCACGGATTCCAATCCTGCGATCGGAACTGTCGAGCTAGTGAATTCGACGCTTACCTACTTCGATATCCAAGTTCAGGATACATCGCAAGTTGGAAACCGATCCGAAGGCACAGGGGTCAATCAAGCGACCGTCAGCTCGAACGCCGTGGTGTTGTACAAGAATAGCCAAGTGCTCGTTGAGGGGCTCGACTATCGCTTCGGGTTTGATTCGACTAGCAACATTGTCCGTTTGACACCGCTCGCAGGCGTTTGGGAAACCGAATCGGTTTACCAAATCCGATTCATCAATACGAACGAATCGTCCATTCAGATAGTGGATCCTAAGAACATCGTCGATGGAACCATCTACACCATTTTGGACTCGCTCAATGCTAGTTCCCGATTTGAGTTGGATACCGGCGTTCGATTGCGATTGCCATCCTCGATCGACGGCTTGAACAGCACTGCTGTAGAGGGTCGGATTTTCCGAATCGATGACGGGTTCCGAAGAGTCACGTTCGAGTTTGATAACAACCAAAACGTTCGGTCTGGAAACGTTCAGATTCCGATCAATGATCAAGAATCGCCAGAAGTGCTGGCTGAGCGAATCGCCTCGGTAATTCGAAACACAGCCCTGAGCGTATCGGTCAAATCGATCGGTAACGGCGAATTGCAAATGCTCGGTAGCAATTTGGTAACCTTCGTTGCTGAAGACAGCAGCATTGTTGCCACTGGCAAGTCGGGAACGACTCCAGCGTACGGATTGCAAATCCCAACCGAGAATGGCCTGCCTGTCGGCGTCTTGGATGGACAAACGTTTACGATCCAACGTGGAAACACAACGGTTGTATTCGAATTGGATTCCAATGGCACTGTTGCAGCAACATCGGTCCGTGTTCCATTGAGCACGACCTCAACCGACGGTCTTGCAGCTTCGATTGTGACAGCCATCAATGGAGCGAACATGGGGCTAACAGCCACTTCGACCCCAGGTGGCATGATCGCAGTTGGAACTCAATCCGATCTACGAATCCAAGCTACCAACACGGTATTGCGAGTTGTTGGAACACCAGGCAGTGTAGCCACCACAGCAGTGCCAATCGACCTCGCTACCGTTTTGACGAGTGAACAAGCAGCTACACTGTTGCTGAACAAGATTGCTGCAGCAAACTTGCCAGGCGTCCAGTTGACGCAACTCGCTTCCCGCATCCTGATTGAGGGTGCTAAGGGAGTTGCTGGACTTGGAGCGACTGCTGTCTCGGGTATTCGAGACTTGGCCGGTAACGCGATGCGAGCCACTGAGATCGACGGCAAGACCGTATTGACGATCTTCTTGGGTGAAGGATTGGACTACGGCGATGCTGCAGATCCACTTTACGCAAGCAAGAAGGCAAACAACGGAGCACGCCATACCGTCGTCAACGGATATTCACTCGGGCCAACCGTGACATCCGATGCGGATGCAAGGTTGATCGATTTGGATACCGATGATGGGGTGACAATTCAGCCGATGACCGCCGCCTTTACCGGTTCGATCATCGTCAATGTTCAGGGTGCGACTGTTGCTCGCCCTGCGTTCATCAGTGCGTGGGTTGACTACAACGGAAACGGTACCTTTGAATCGACAGAAAAGATTGCGATCGCAGGTCGAATCGCCAATGGTGACAATGCGTTGACGTTCGGAATTCCGGGAACGGCCAAAGTCAACACGCCAGTTGCGATGAGAGTTCGATTGAGCTCGCAAGACAACTTGCTCCCAACCGGACTTGCACCGGATGGGGAGGTCGAAGACTACTACGTAACACTGCGTGCGAATCCATACACCAATGCAACGAACGCGTTGGACGTCAATGGTGATGGCAGCGTGTCTCCGATCGACGTGTTGCAATTGGTTAACTACCTAAACTTTAATGGAAGCGGTCCGCTGCCATTCCCAACCACACTCTCGACACCTCCGTATTTGGATGTGAATGGAGATGGTTACATCACTCCACTCGATGTGTTGACCGTAATCAACTACATCAACGCTCGAACCAACGGCGGTGGCGGAGAAGGTGAAGGAAGTGGCAATACTTGGATTGCAGCCAGCGGCAGCACTGTTGCGGCACCGTCCGTAGCAGCACCAGCAGTCGCGGGATCGAATGGCAGCACCGTTAGCTCGGTCGCTGCTCCATCGAACTCGGCAAGCAGCAAGCTCCGATCCTTGGATGAGTACCTTGCTCAAGTGTCAACGGTCATGGGGCCGTCGCTCGAGCTCGACGATCTGGATTGGTCTGCCGTGATGCCAACGGTTGAGGAGGAAGCCAAATCCAACTCGGATTTGAGCCTTGCATTGGATGACATCCTTGCTGAACTCCTGTAGCACTTTTGCACAGACCTAGATCTTATGAAAGCCGGCGTTTGAAACGCCGGCTTTTTTTTGGTTTCAACGTGCGGGTGCCATTTCGTGCACTTGTCAGGTACTCGTCAAACTGTAAAGTGCAACAAACAACATCCTTGGTGCGGTCGGAAATAGGAAAAGATGCATTCCACAACAAATGAAAAACGATTGAGCCTTCTTGTGAATAGCTTATCGATAGCAATACCGATTGTGGTTGCATTGCTGCTTGGAATCCAAACCAAGCTAGACCTAGGTTCGTGGACGAAATCCCTGCCTCATGCTATTGGGTTTATTAACTCGTTAACATCGCTGCTTTTGATTGCTGGATTTGTTGCGCAGCGTTCAAAGAATATCCGTTTGCATCGAATAGCTATGACTTCGGCGTTTGCGCTCGGCGGTCTGTTCCTGGTTTGCTATGTAACGTACCACCTTTCCAATCCTTCGACCAAGTTTGGTGGTGAAGGTGGGATTCGAGTGTTCTATTACTTCGTTTTGCTGTCCCACATAGGAATGTCTTTGGTCGTTCTACCGCTGGTCCTGAGAGCGTTTATCTTTGCATTGGCATCCGAGTTTGAGCGACATCGCCGAGTTGCAAAGTACGCATTTCCTATTTGGTTGTACGTTTCTGTAACGGGCGTAATCACTTACTTTATGATCTCGCCGTACTACGCCCACTGAGGCAAGAGTTACAGGTTCGAGAACCATCGTGGGGCAATGCAGTTAAGCATGGCGAAAATCATCGCCATGTTTCATCCCCCTGCGTTACCCTTCCAAGAGCGAAAAGGGGCTTAGGAGCTTGCGGATGGAGTCTGGGATTTCTACACCACGGAGGCCTTCGTCCGAATGTCGCGAGCAAACGCTGACTATTTTGCCGACTGCGATGGTATCACTGTCTCTGGTGATCCGGGATTGGTAAGTGATGCTCTTTCCGCCCATGGCGGCGATCCCGATTTGGATGAGGAGAACGTCTTCAAACCGTGCTGGTTTTAGGAAATCGCATTCAACGCGTACGCGTGGCCAGCTGACTTTTAGATCTGGCTGAGTGGCTCGAGAAGAGGTGGCGGTAGGAGCCACACTGAGGCCAACAGAACGGAGCAAAGCGTGTTCGGCTTGCTCCATGTAGATGATTAAGGAGGAAAAATGAACTATCCCGGCGGCGTCTGTTTCGCAAAACTCGACCTGACGCCTCCAGGAAAAGGGTTGCCCCATTACTCTCCAACGTATGGCATCAAGGCCATAAACCGTGCTCGCTTAACGGCTTGGCTGACCGCGTGCTGGCTAGCAGCAGAGCAACCTGACTTTCGGCGGCTGACAATACGGCCATGACGGTTGACCAATTTGGTCAGTAGCTCGATATCCTTGTAGTCGACGTACATCGGACGTGGCCGTTTGCCTTCAACGAGAAGCGGGTCACGCTTCTTGATTTTGGTACGCACGCGAGCTCGCTTGCGAGGAACTCTTTTTCCATTTGGGGGGCGACGCGAATTGAACATAGCCGTCAGATTTAGTTAAGAACAAAGCGGAATAAACGAACGCCACGCGTTGCGGGCCACACATGGTATCCGTTTCCGTCATCCCCTTCAATAGCCAAATGGAGAGTGTAGGAAGTCATTTTTTGGCAGGCCGATTCCCAAACCATCGTTACAACCTCTACGATCGACCCTTCCAGACACAGGAAATGTGTGGATTACTGCCAAGCTCGATGGAATTGGAGAAGAAACGCCGACAAAGGTTAAAAACATCAATTGAGCAAGGAAGTTCCATGCAGGAAAGTCTCACCAAGCCGCAGCAAGAAACCTTTCGGATACTGAAAAACCGCGCGAACTTGGCGAGCATCTCCTTGCTTTCTCAGGCAATGGGGAGCCCCTTCGAAGCCGTTCGCAAGGCATCTTTGGAGACATTGATAGCCCGGGGGGGAGAGGTGGAGATGGCGGCAATTTTAGAAAAGCTGGATCTCTGCGAAGATCTGGAGTTGGCGCTTTTGAGCCCTCATATGTCCCTACTGCTAGGGCCTATCGAAGAGGGGTTGGCCAGTTCCGACCCGGTTAAGAACCAACGTTCCTTGTGTGCGATTGCCAGACTGGCCATCTCCTCCGAGTATCACCATTTGGTGCGTGTCGCTGAGTCACCGGACGACCCACAGCAGATAGTTGCTGCCGAGCTTCTCATCTCGGTCGCGAGTCGGCTTGGGACGCTTGCACGAAGGGGGATAAACAAGCAGGAGTCGGAACGCCAAGATCTATTGGGCGTAATTGCAAGCTCGATGCGAAAGTACCACGAGCACCGAATCAACCAAGTTTTCGATGCTTGGTTGTGTGCAAGTCACTGGGACGACCAGCCGTTCAAGGATGTTTTCAGTGCAGGCCCCCATGATCCTTTGGCCAAGATGGTTTTGCGTCAACTGAAGATCTCGCGTCGCCGTGAAATCCAGGAGCTGATGACCGGGATTTTGTGGAGCAAAAATGCTTCCTTGGAGGCGATTCGATTGTTGGCGGAAAGCAAAGAGCGTGCGATTACGATTTGTTTGGCAGAACTGACGGGATTTCTGGGCGTAACCCCCGTGCTACGCAAGAACCTCAGTTGCAAAATCCCTATCCAGGCGTTGGATCGAGTGGATTTTAGCAAAGAGATACTGTCGGCTGCGCAAAGGAATGCCTTGATGCAGTTGTTCTTGGCCGCAGAGGCGGATCCGGACAAGGTTTTGAAGAACGCCAATTGGCTTCTGGAGTCTCAAAGCCCCGAGAGCGAGGCAACTTGTTCCGCGGCGATCCGAGGTCTTCGAACGCTGCGGCCAGAAATGATTGTGATGGTATTGAGCGATTGTTTTGAGTCGCCTGACATCGAGCCGTATGCACCGCCGCCTTGGAAAGCGGACCTCAAGCGAGAATTGGTTCGATTGATCCATCTCTACCCAACGCTGCCGAATTCCGTCCGGAGCAGTGTCGAGTTCCTCTTCTCGGACTTTTTGTGCGAAGAGCTATTCCGTCACATCGATGACTGGCCAGAACCGCACTTGGGCGCGTATGGAAGTTTGGTCAAGATTGCAGACAAGGCGTACGGACCTTATTTGGAGAGGGAGTTAATCTCTCAATCGGCGGCAAAAAAGATTCGCGCTCTTAGGGTTGCGAGATACCTGGGTGTGGATCATTCCGTTCAGGCGCTTGTTTTGCCGTTGATCAACGATACGAACGAGCAAGTGCGAATCGAGGCTATTCACACGCTGGCCAACAGCGACGACCGCAAGAGCGCCATCGACGCCATTTTCCCAATGTTGCGCGATGACGATATCGATGTCAAAACCGCGGCTGAGATGTTCCTTTCTAGATTGCAGGGCTAAAGCGACGTGACCAGTTTACCAGTCTATACACTCATGGCGATCCAACGTATCGAAGGATACGATCGGCTGATTTTCAAATGGTGGTGGATCGTTCCTGTGGTCGCCATTTTGATCGCTCTGATGACGGTATGGCGAGGGATCGTGCTCCTTGGGCTTTGGTGGAGGAAGCCGCGTTCCAATTCCGCTTTGCTTTTCAAACAACTTGTCAAACTCCATAAATTGAACGCCACCGAGATTACCGTTTTCCGACTTCTCTCCTCCAAACTTCCGACCGGATCGTCCGAGGCAATACTTTTCGTTGATCCTGCCGCTTGGGCTTGGAAGGGTGTTGACGATCCGAAATCGCGGGAAACGTTGGAGAAATTGTACGCCAAGATCTTCGGGTTTCCCCCTGATCATGTAGTCAGTTAATGATATAACCTGCAGCATTCATCTTCGAAAAACAAGAATTGCTGGAGGGAATAGATGTCAGAACTAGATCGAAAAATCGAACAACTCGGGTTGGTACTTCCTCCTGCGCCTAAGCCGGTTGGGCTATACAAGCCCATGCTGATTGTTGGAAATCTCGCTTATCTGTCTGGCCACGGACCTCTTCAACCAGATGGAAAGTTGATTCTCGGTCGAGTTGGAGCCGACCTCACGTTGGAGCAAGGGCAGGCAGCTGCTCGGCAAACAGGCCTCGCGATGCTGGCAACGCTCAAGTCTGGGCTGGGTTCATTGGACCGCGTCGTGCGTGTCGTGAAATTGCTAGGGCTAGTCAAATGCACCGATGAATTCGAACAATCGCCTGCGGTGATCAACGGCTGCAGCCAACTGTTCGTCGACCTCTGGGGAACCGATCTCGGGATTGGTGTTCGCAGCGCTTTGGGAACGAACGCGTTGCCAAGCGGGATGGCGGTCGAAGTTGAAGCGATTTTTGAAATCAAGAACTGAACATTCGCACGAAATTAGGAACGCGATCTGGGATCGCGCCAGGGACCACGCATGACTGAACGGCAGACGCTTTCCTTCCTCGCCAAAACTCTTGAGCGAGCGGGCTTGCAACCAAAGACCAAGTATGGGCAGAACTTTTTAGTTGACCTAAACCTGCTGGATATTCTGATCAAAGGCGCTGAAATCCAAGAGAACGACGTGATCCTGGAGGTTGGTACGGGCGTCGGCTCTCTGTCCAAGTTGATGGCACCGTTGGCTGGCGCAGTTATCACTGTTGAAATCGATCGCGATCTGCAAGCGCTCGCTGCCAAAGAGCTGAAGTCATGCAAGAACGTCACGATGCTATCTTTCGATGCATTGCGAAACAAGAATCACTTGCGAGAGGAAATGCTGACCACGGTCAGAGAAACGCTTGCTCGCATCCCAAACTCGCGATTCAAATTGGTGGCCAATCTGCCATACAACGTGGCGACGCCCATTATCAGCAATTTGCTGTCGATCGATACGGTGCCGGAACGCATGGTCGTCACGATCCAGAAGGAACTGGCACAGCGGATTGTTGCCTCCCCAAGTTGCAAGGACTACAGCGCGCTGTCGATATGGATGCAGAGTCTTTGCGATTGTGAGATTCTGAGGATATTGCCCCCAAGCGTTTTTTGGCCAAGTCCAAAAGTGGACTCCGCGATTATTCGCGTTACTCCCAATGCGGCAAAGCGAAGTCGGATTGTTGACTTGGAGTACTACCACACGCATTTGCGGTCGTTGTTCTTTCATCGACGAAAGTTCCTTCGCAGCCAATTGCATACGGCAACCCAAGAGGATTTGTCCAAGGCGGAAGTTGACGAAGTTCTAGAATCGCTAGGATTGGAGGCCAACTTGCGAGCTGAACAGCTGTCGGTCGAGCAAATTATTCAGATGCTCGAAGCGACTCGGCAGAAGACGATCGCCAAAGACGCAGCGGCATCGAATCCGTCAGATAAGTAATAACGCGTTGCAAAGGGGCCGGTTTTTATGTTCACAGGCTTGGTTGAAGGTACCGTTACCTTGGTTCGATCGGTGCAAGAGGGTACCGGCAAGCGTATGGACTTCGATCTTGGCGCTCTCAGCCAAAATGCATGTATCGGCGATAGTATTGCGATGAACGGTTGCTGTTTGACCGTGATTGAAATCAATGGCACGACATGCGCATTCGAGTTGGGTGCAGAAACTCTGGCGAAGACGAATTTAGGCGAGTTGCAATTGGGATCGCTTGTCAATTGCGAGCGATCGCTCAAAGTCGGCGACAGGATGGGCGGGCATTTTGTCACCGGACATATCGACGGACAAGGTACGTTGGTACGAAGGACAGACGACGGCACTTGGTCGTATTTCTTTTTTGAAGCAGACCTGACTCTTCTGAGACAAATGGCGTCAAAAGGCTCTATCGCGATCGATGGAGTTAGTTTGACCCTCGTCGATGCAAACGATCAGTTCTTTAGCATCGCTTTGATTCCTCATACGCTTAGCGTGACAACGTTGGGACAGCTGGTCGTTGGCGACAAGGTAAATTTGGAAACCGATATTCTGGCTAAGTATGCTCAGAGGATCCTGCATTAGAAATAGCGGGCTCGCTGCAGGTTGACGGAATGAAACAAGTCGTTACACCCGAGTTAGCGCACCGACCAATGCCTCTATCTCCAGAGGGCTGTGTGCGACGGAGAGACTGATCCGCAGAAGGCTCTGTCCCTTGGGTACGGTGGGTGGCCGAATCGCAGGAACGTAGATCCCTTGCTGCAGGAGTTTCTTGCTGGC